>JAJUJN010000530.1 GCA_029265335.1 Alcaligenaceae bacterium | reverse complement strand
CAGGATGGGTGTGTCGCCGGTGGAGTCGGTGCGCAACACTGGGCCTTCTACCGCCAGCCGATCACGCAAACGCTGACCGAAGAGGTCGGCGGGCTGCGAAGCCCACTGGAAGGTAGCGTAAGCGCTGGGCTCGAGCGAACCCTGCTCGCGCCAGATCACGTTGTTGCTGCGCAGCAGCGGCGCCGCCTCGATCGCCGGCACCACCACCGGAGCCCGGGCCGGCAAGGGTTGGCGAGGCAATTCCACAATGCCTAGATCGAGGGTTTGCGGTGCAGGGGGCACTTTGCCCACGCTGGCGCAGCCCGCCACGATCAAGGCGAAGCCCAACATCAGGAGCCGAGTGCCGGCACGCTGCATATTGGCAAACCCGAATCTACGCCATGGTTGTAAATGAGACGAGATCATGCGATTAACACCTCATGCCTGCGAACAGGCGTTTGCTTGATTTCAAGGAGACTGCCGAAAGCCTTCGAAACCGGGCTCGCCCGGGCCTGGCCTTGCGGGAGGTGCACCAAACAGCAACGACTGCGGAGCACGCTCCAGGCTCTGGATGGTGCGCTTCGCCGCACTGACAGTTTCGCCCACTTCCTGAGCCAGTAGATTGATGTCGGGCACCGACGTGCCCAAACTGGCCACCGTGCGTTCGATCTGCGCCAGACTCCGGGTGGCCTGCGTCACCATGCCTTTGGGGCCGAACAACTCTTTGAGTGCGGCGCCGCTTTCGTCGGCCAGGTTGCCGATGCGGTTGGCCGCGCGCGCGGTTTCGCGGGTGGCTTGTTCGATGGTGGCTACCAGGGGCGGGAATTCTTCGATCACCGGTTCCACCGAACTCAGGAGCTGGTCGAAACGTTCACTGGCGTCCGCCGCGTTGGCCAGGGCCCGAGCAAAGTTTTTGCGGTTGTCTTCGTCGAACAAGGCGTGCAGGTCTTCGCCGATGTCGCTCAGGCTGGCCATGAGTTGATTCGCACGATTCATGAGGCGTTCAGCCAGCCCGGGCTGCATCTGAATGCGGGCCACGTGATCCTCACTCGACGTCAGCGGCTTGCCAGGCTTGCCGTCGTCGTCGAGATCGATGTAACCAATGCCGGTGATGCCCTGCATTTCGACCGTAGCCGTGAGCGTATCGGTCATGGGGGTATCGGGGCGTACCCCGATACGAATGAGCATGGCGCCGGTATGATCGGGGTCGAAGCCGATGGATTCCACCTTGCCCACCGGGAGCCCGCGATAGCGCACCGCAGCCTGAGGCGATAGGCCTTGCACCGAGTCGACCGTTACGAGGTCGTAAGGTACGAGCTT
>JAJUJN010000157.1 GCA_029265335.1 Alcaligenaceae bacterium | reverse complement strand
CACCACCTCACTGGCGATCTCTGGCAGATCTACCACATGTATTCCTACGGTCACACCATAGTTGATGCGCTCGTGGGCTTCACCCTCAGCATCTGTACGATCGTGTTCGAAGACCAGCGACCGTTCTACAACTGGGTGCTGGAGCACCTGGTCACCCTGGGCCTGCTGCGCGAACCGCTGCCGCAACAATACGAAATCGCTCGACTCAACCTGAGCTACGTCATCACCAGCAAACGCAAACTGGGGGAGCTGGTGCGCGAAGGCCACGTCGATGGCTGGGACGACCCTCGTCTGCCCACTTTGGCAGGTTTGCGTCGGCGCGGCTACACGCCGGCCGCGATTCGTCTGTTGTGCGAACGCAGCGGTGTGTCCAAGTCAGACTCGCGGTTGGATTTCGGTTTGTTGGAACAGGCTTTGCGCGACGATCTCGACCCCACTGCCGATCGCTTGATGGCGGTGCTCGACCCTGTCAAACTGGTCATCACCAACTGGCCCGAGGGTCATACCGAGATGTGCCAGGCGCCGCGCAACCCTCACCAGCCCGAAGCCGGCCAGCGCGAGTTCCCGCTCACCCGCGAGCTTTACATCGAGCGCGACGATTTCAAAGAAGATCCGCCCAAGCGCTACTTTCGCTTGTTTCCTGGCAACCTCGTGCGTCTCAAGTATGGCTATGTGGTGCGTTGCACCGGCTGCGTAAAAAATGACGCGGGAGAGGTGGTGGAAGTGCACGTGGAATACTTGCCCGAAACGCGTAGCGGCACCCCCGGAGCCGACAGCGTGAAGGTGCGCGGAAACATCACTTGGATCAGCGCCGATCACGCGGTGCCTGCCGAAATCCGGCTGTACGACAGGCTGTTCAGCGAGCCCCACCCCGATGCCGGTGATCGCGACTTCCACGAAGCGCTCAACCCCGATTCCCTCCGCATTGTGCAAGGCCTGATCGAGCCTGGAGCCAACTTGGTGGTGGATCAAACCTGGCAGTTCGAGCGCTTGGGCTACTTTGCGATCGACCGCAAGCTCTCTCGCCCCGACGCCTTGGTGGTCAACCGCACCGCCACGCTGCGCGACTCGTGGGGCAAGGCCGGTTGATGGCTGCAGATGAGGCCATACCCATCCGCGTGGGCGCGGTTTACGACAGCACGCGAATGCTCATGCGCCGCGTAGCCACCGGCTGCAAGGCGGCTGCCTGCTCGGCGGTGTCGAAGCTGCGCTCATAAGCTTCGAGATTGCCGTCTCGGTCGGCACGCACCACGGTCTGCGCTCGCGTGCCGTACTCTTCGCCCACGATGAATGCCGGGGAGAGCAAGCGCTCCCATTCGGGGCCAATACCGGTGCTGGGCAACTCGGCGTCGGGCGCCGGTGTAGGGTCACTCAAGAAGGCCAGACAGGCGTCTACCAGCCCCGGATCGCCGGGCGCAACTCCTGCCAGCCGCGACTTCAAGCGGGTGAGCTTGGGCCAGGGAGTGTCTAGCACCGCATTCGATAAACCGTATACGCCTGCGGGTAACTCGCGGGCCTCGGCACCTTCCTGATTGCCGCAATACCAAATACTGCGTGGCGACGAACCACTGCCGTAGATATCGCCCACGATCAGGTTGAAGCCGTTGTATTCCTGGCCCTTGCCCATCACGTGCTGGGCATAGTCTGCCGGAGTGTCGTTGGACGCCAGAAAGCCTACCACCAGCTCGCCGCGCGATCGGGCGTTGTTGGGGTGTGGCACGCCATTGCGAAAGTTCGTGAGAGCGGCAAAGCGCCCCGTACAGGTCACGCCCAGCCAGGTGCCTCCCGCCTCGAGATCGCGCCCAGCCCACAGCCCTGCCGGTTCACTCCACCATTCGGCGGGCGCCGTAGGACGTGGGTAGAACTCGTCGCGATTGGCCAACAGCAGCAAAGGCATGTCGGCGTCGGGGTTCCAGGAAAAAGCGATCAAGCACATGAGCGCAGGGCCGTACGAGCCTTACTGACCCGCCACGGCCATCTCATCAATAAGAATAGAGCCTGTGGATTTGGTGCCACGCGTAATGGTGTCGTTGCCCACCATCACGATGCCGCGGAACATGTCACGCAAATTGCCCGCGATGGTGATTTCTTCCACCGCATGCTGAATGACGCCGTTTTGCACCCAGTATCCGAAAGCACCGCGCGAATAGTCGCCGGTAATGTAGTTCACGCCCTGGCCGATCAATTCGGTCACCAGCAGACCCGTATCGAGCCGGCGCAGCATGCCCTCGTAGGTGTCTTGCGCCGTTGTTTGGCGGGAACTCAAAATGAGGTTGTGCGAACCGCCGGCGTTGCCGGTGGTTGCCATGCCCAGCTTGCGCGCGGTGTAGGTAGAAAGCAGATAGCCCTGCAGTACACCGCCATCGACCACTCGGCGCTCGCGCGTACGCACGCCTTCGTTGTCGAACGCGGTGCTGCCAAAGGCGGCCGGAATCCAGGGATCTTCGTGGATGTCAACGTGATCGGCCAACACCGGCTGCCCCAGGGAATCCACCAGAAAACTCGCACGCCGATAGAGGGCGCCGCCGCTGATGGCCTGGGTGAAAGCACCCAGCAGCCCGCAAGCCAGAGGCGCCTCGAACAACACCGGCCAACGCCCCGTGGGGATACGCCGCGCCGACAGCCTGGCCAGCGCACGCTCTCCCGCGTAGCGCCCTACCTCGGTGGCCTCCATGAGCTGGGCAGGATCGCGATGCGCCGTGTACCAGAAGTCGCGCTGCATGCGATCGCCTTCTTGGGCAATGGGCGACACCGACACACTGTGGCGCGAGTAGGGGTAGCCATTGAGAAAGCCACGGGTGTTGCCCATGACAAAAAGACCAGCGTGTGTGCCGACCGAGGCGCCATCGGAATTGCGAATGGCAGGACCGGTGTCGAGAGCCGCCTGCTCGGCGCTGCGGGCCAGTTCGGTGGCTTGGTCGGGGTTGAGCTGCCAAGGATGATAAAGGCTGAGATCGGGCGCGGGCTCCAGCAGCAAGTCGGCCTCGTCGGGCAGCCCCGCCGCGGGGTCGGAGGCGGTATGGCGAGCGATGTGCCAAGCGGCTTCTACCGTAGCCTTGATGGCTGCGGGTGAAAAATCCGAAGTAGAAGCCGAGCCTCGTTGCTGCCCGTGATACACGGTGATGTCGAGCGAACGATCGCGCGTCTGTTCTACCGTTTCCAGCGAACCGCGGCGCACGGTCACGCCCAGGCCCTGGTTTTCGGAAACATCGGCCGCGGCGTCGGATGCGCCCACCCGGCGCGCCTCTTTCAGCACATCTTCGATGAGCTGGCGAAACTCAGGATCCTGTTGGCGAACAAAGGAGGTATCTGGCATAAAACAGTTCGTGGAGTTGATACAGGTATGATAGCCAATTGTGCGTCCGCCGTTTTTGCCTCGCAGCCGCCTCACGGTCACCCATGCCCCGATTCCCAGCCCATTTGCTTGTCGATCCCGACAACACCCCGAACGATCCCAGCGCCGAGCCTTCGCGCAGCGCCAGCAAAACCCAGCGCAAACGCGAAATGGCCGAGCTTCAGGAATTGGGCGAACGCCTGGTGGCGTTGGCCCCCGCTCGCTTGCAGATGCTGCCGCTGCCGCCGCGCCTGCTCGATGCCATTCACGAAGCGCACCGCATCAAAAGCCACGAAGCCACGCGGCGACATATGCAGTACATCGGCAAGCTCATGCGGCAGATCGACGCCGACACCATACGCCAGCAACTGCAGATCTGGGACGAAGGCTCACGCGAGCACTCCGCGCATTTCCAGCTGATTGAAAAGTGGCGCGACGCCTTGCTCGACCACGACGATGCCCTGACCGAGCTGGTGCGACATTATCCCGAGATCGACGTCACTCAGCTTCGCCAGCATATTCGTCAGGCGCGCCGTGAGCGCCTGCACAACCGTGAGCTGAACGAGGGCCAAACGCCGCAGCGCAAGCATTATCGCGAGCTCTTCCAGTGGCTCAAGGCCATACTGGGCGACCCAGACCAGCTGCATTCGCCCGACGCAAACTGATCCTTATCGGGCCCAGCCAACCTCCAAGCACCTTTCGAGGGCAACTCGGCTGAATCGGCCCTGAGCCAACACACGCACTCTTCTTGATTCCTACACTTGCATTGCCATGAACGACAAACTTCTTGATTGCATTGAACACACCACCGGGCCAGACCCTCAACGTGCCGTTATCTGGCTGCACGGCCTAGGCGCCGACGGTCACGACTTTGCCCCCATCGTGCCGCAGCTCGACCTCACCGGTGCGCCCGATGTTCGCTTTGTGTTTCCACACGCGCCCGTGCAGCCGGTAACGATCAACGGCGGCATGGCCATGCGGGCCTGGTACGACATCATCGCCACCGATGACCTCACCAAGCGCGAAGACGAAGCAGGAATCCGCGCGTCGGCTCAACATATCGAGGCCCTCATTGCCCGAGAAAAAGAGCGCGGGGTGGCCGCCAAACATATCCTGCTGGCTGGGTTTTCCCAGGGTTGCGCGATGGCCTTGTACACCGGCCTTCGTCACGCCGAAACACTGGCGGGCGTGGTGGCACTGTCGGGTTATCTACCGCTGGCTTCGAGCCTGGCGGCCGAACGCGCCGCGGCCAACGCCGAAACCCCCATTTTCATGGCTCATGGCACAGATGACCCTGTGGTGCCCCTGGCGAGAGCCGAAGAAAGCGCGCGGGTGCTGCGCGAGGCTGGTTACCCGGTACAGTGGCAAACCTACCCCATGCCTCACGCAGTTCATCCGGCAGAAGTGCAAGATATCGCGGCTTTTCTTCGACAAACTCTGATCTGACGCAAACGTTGGGCAGGCGAGGCCTTTTCTTGGGATAAACACTAGCCATTTCGGCTTATAACGGCGTCTCAACAGTGGTAACGTATTTACCAAACTCTTTGCCTGCCTGGAGGCCGCATGTTCAAGAAAATTCTCATCCCCACCGATGGCTCGCCCCTCTCGGAACAATCCGCCAACGCCGGCATCACGTTTGCCAAATCCGTCGGGGCCGAGGTGGTGGCGCTGCACGTCACTCAACCATTTGCCGCCACCATCGGCTTCGATGGCATGGCCGCGGCGTATGCCATTACCGATGAGTCGTACGAAAAAGCAGCAGCGGAACAAGCGGCGGAGTACCTGCAAGTGCTTCTCGATCGCGCCAGTACCGCGGGCGTTCCCGCCGACTCCTGCTCGGTGTCCAATTTCAATGTGGCCGATGGCATCGTGCAGGCCGCACAAGAAAAGAACTGCGACCTCATTTTCATTGGTAGCCATGGCCGCAGTGGCCTCTCACGCCTGCTCCTGGGCAGCGTCACCGCCAAGGTGCTCTCGCTGTCTCATATCGCCGTATTGGTGTACCGGGTAAAAGACGAAAAAGATAAGAACAAAGAATAATCAGGTGATCGGAACGGCGCCATAAAAAAACGTCGTTCCACACGCTGCTGACCTCAAGCCTCATCCCGGACGGGGCCGCGGAGCGCCCATCCGGGATTTTTTGTTCTTGCACGCGTCGCGT
>JAJUJN010000488.1 GCA_029265335.1 Alcaligenaceae bacterium | reverse complement strand
TGTTGGTGCTGGCCGGACTGCCGCCGGAGGTGCGAGAAGACTTTGAACGCGTCATGGGGGTGACGGGAGCGTCTGTGGATTTGAGCCGGTTCGTGCCTCAATAAGCTGCATTTTTTCTACGCCGAATTTCACGTGGTTGACCCGCGAGGGCAGCGCGCACCCTGAAAAACTCGAGAGGTCTAGTCATGAAGCCACCTAAGCCATTGAACACAAAGACATTTCCTTTCATTGATGTGTCATTCGCCGAGGTGCGACCTCAGATCGAAGCCATCGACGCCACCTCGTTTGTGGTGCGCAATCAGGTGGCCTTGCCACCGTTGGCCCGCCATCTCACCGAACATCTGCAGCACCATGCCCGTACCGCGGGCGATCGGGTCTTTCTTGCGGAGCGATGCGCCAGCACGGATAAGCCTGCGGCGAGCTCTTGGCAGGAGCTTAGTTACGCCGAGGCACGTCGGCAGGTGGACGCAGTGTCGAGTTGGTTGTTGGCACAAAACCCCGACCCAAAGCAGCCGGTGCTGATACTGAGCGAGAACTCCATCGGCCACGCCATCCTGCAACTTGCCGCCACGCAGATCGGTATCCCTGTGCTTCCGGTTTCACCCAACTACTCGTTGGTGGATTCCGACCACCAACGTTTGCGTTGGATCGTGGAGCGCTTTCGGCCTAGCTTCGTTTACGCCGAAGACGACCGTTACGCGGACGCCTTGGCTGCCGTTCAAGAGGTGTGCGCAAAGAGCCACCAGCTGTCTCCCCGGGTGTTGATGCGCCGCCGCCCAACGGCCCTCCAAGGAGCCAGCACACTCGACGAGATCGTGCACACCCCCGATCACGTCGGTTTGCATGATGCGATCGCCACGGTGGATGGCGCGACGGTGGCCAAAATCATCCTCACTTCGGGCTCCACCGGTCTGCCCAAAGGCGTGGCCATTACGCAATCGATGATGCTGGCCGCGGCTGAGTCGTTCTATGTGCTCTGGCCCTTTCTGGCCGAACGTCCGCCCGTGATGGTGGATTGGTTGCCCTGGAACCACACGGCAGGGAGCAACGGCACTTTCAACCTGATTCTGCGCAGTGGCGGCTCACTCTACATCGACGATGGCCGCCCCACGGCCGACGGTATCGCCCGTACTTGCGAGAATCTGGAGTTGGTGACGCCTACCCTGATGTTCAACGTACCCAGGGGATACGAATATCTGGTGCCTGCCCTGGAAGGGCGACCCGACCTCAATCGCAAACTCCTCGGTGAACTCGACCTTCTGCTGTATGCCGGCGCCGGGCTGTCGCAAGACACCTGGGATCGTCTGGAGCGCCTTGCCATCGCCGCACGTGGTGAGCGCATCCCGATTGTGTCATCGCTGGGCTCCACCGAAACCGCCTCGCCGGCCACCCTCAGTTGGTGGGGCTGTGATCTCTCCTGTTCGATCGGCCTGCCGATTCCTGGCGTGGAAGCCAAGTTGATTCAACACGGCGACAAGACCGAAGTTCGGTTTCGTGGCGCCACTGTCATGCAAGCTTACTGGGACGATGCCGAACGTACCGCCCAAGCGTTCGACGACGAGGGCTTCTTTTGCATCGGCGACGCGGTGAGCTGGTTCGACGAAAGCGACCCGTCGCAAGGTCTCTGCTTTGATGGCCGGTTGGCCGAGAACTTCAAGCTCTCGTCGGGAATCTGGGTGAATGTAGGCACCTTGCGTCTTGAGCTTCTGGCCGAACTGT
>JAJUJN010000318.1 GCA_029265335.1 Alcaligenaceae bacterium | reverse complement strand
CAAATCCATGCCCTGATAGAGGCTCGCAACCTGATCGGCATAGCCATTGAACATGAGCGTGTCGCGCCGTGAGCTGAAAAAGCCATCTTCGCCGATGCGCCGCTCGGATGCCTGGCTCCAACGTGGATGATCGACCTGGGGATTGACGTTGGCGTAGAAGCCGTACTCGCGCGGTGCTGTCTGCTCCCAGCTCGAAATGGGTTGCTGTTCGACAAAGCGGATGTGCACCAGCGATTTGGCCGACTTGAAGCCGTACTTCCAGGGCACTACCAGCCGCAGCGGAGCGCCGTTCTGGTTGGGGAGCACCTTGCCGTACAGGCCGAAGGTCAGCAGAGTGAGCGGGTGCTGAGCTTCGTCGAGCCGCAGGCCTTCACGGTAGGGCCAGTCGATGAAGCCCAGCCGCAGACCAGGCATGACCTCGGGCTGCATGTCGGTGACGAATTCCACATAGCGGGCATTGCCCGTGGGCTGCACGGCATTGATGAGGTGTTGCAGCGAATAGCCCACCCAGGGGATCACCATCGACCACGCTTCCACGCAGCGCAAGCGATAAACGCGCTCTTCCATGGGAGCCAGCTTGAGCAGATCGTCGAGATCGAATTCGCGTGGCTTCAGCACTTCGCCGTCTACGCGGAGCGTCCAGGGGCGCACTTTCATCCGCGGGGCGAAACGGGCCGGGTCTTCTTTGCCGGTACCGAACTCGTAGAAATTGTTGTAGGTGGTGATATCGCGCCAGGAGGTGAGCTTTTCGTTGACCGAATATTGCGGTGCCGGCGTGCCTGGCAGCTCGCCCTCGTTTTGGGCGGCGCGAACAGTGCTGGCCAAGCCGGCCGCGCCGCTACCGAGAACGGCTGCACCCAGCCCAGCCTGCATGAAGTGCCGACGTTGGCGATAGACGGACTCGGGGGTGATGTGGCTCGACGCCGGAACCGGCCAACGTGGTTTGTGGATCCACATGATGTTTGCCTCCGGGCCGCCTCAAGGTGGGTGGCCCAGTGTGCAGAATGCGCACGGCTCCGGCAAGTGTCAAGCGCGGCGCGACCTCCAGATCTGCACGATATGAGCCAGCAGCATGCCCAAAGCCACCAGACCAATGAGAATGGCGGCCAGCGCATTCACCTCGGGCTTCACGCCGAGTCGTACGCGCGAGAAGATCTCGAGCGGCAAGGTAGTGGAGCCGGGGCCGGAAAGAAAGGCGGCAATCACCACATCGTCGAGCGACAAGGTGAATGCCAGCAACCAACCGGCCACCAGCGCCGGCGCCAGTTGCGGCAGAATGATGTGGAAAAACACCCGCAGCGGCGTGGCGCCGAGGTCCATGGCCGCTTCTTCCAGGCTGCGATCGAGTTCGCGCACCCGCGACTGCACGATCACCACCACAAAGGCCATGCAGAACACGGTGTGCCCCACCCAAATGGTGAAGGCGCCACGGCCCTGCGGCCAGCCGAACAGGTCGCCCATTTCCACGAATAGCAACAGCAAGGAAATGCCCAGCACGACCTCGGGCAGAACCAGCGGTGCGCTGACCATGGCCAGATACAGCGAAAAGCCGCGAAACCGCCCCATGCGAGCCACGATGTAGCCCGCCCAGGTACCAAGAATGGTGGCCGCAGTGCCGGTGAAGAACGCGATCTTCAGACTCAGCCACGCCGCCGACAGCAAGGCCTCATCGTGCAGAAGGGCTTCATACCAGCGCAGCGAAAACCCGCCCCAAACCGTGACCAGACTGGAGGCGTTGAACGAGTACACCACCAGGCTGAAGATGGGAATATAGAGAAAAGCGAAGCCGAGCAGCAAAATCGCTACGTGCAGCCAACGATGACTCACCGACATTAGCGCCTGCCCTCCATATCGCGAACCTGGTTGTACTGAAATAGCGCCAGCGGCACCAGCAACAACAGCACCATCACGGTGGTAACCGCCGCCGCCATGGGCCAATCGGTATTGCTGAAGAATTCTGTCCACATCAGCCGGCCGATCATGAGTGTGTTCGCTCCACCCAGCAACTCAGGCACCACGAACTCCCCCACCACGGGAATGAACACCAGCATGGAACCGGCAATCACGCCACCACGCGACAATGGCAAGGTGATGGAAACAAATGCCCGCCAGGGTCGCGCGCCCAGATCGTAGGCAGCCTCGAGCAGGCGCAGGTCGAGCTTCACAAGGTGCGAATACAAAGGCAGCACAAAGAATGGCAGGTAGGTGTACACGAGGCCGATGTACACCGCCGTATCGGTACGGTAGATCTCGAGAGGAGCATCGATCCAGCCCAGCCACATCAAGGCCTGATTCAACAAGCCTTCGTTGCGCAAAATGCCGATCCAGGCGTACACGCGCAGCAACAGCGAAGTCCAGAACGGCAAAATCACACCCAGCAGCAACCAATGGCGATAGCGGGGATCGGCGCGGGCGATTGAGTAGGCCAGCGGATAGCCGATGAGTATGCACACGAGCGTGGTAACCGCAGCCATGCGCAGAGAATTCAGATACGTAGCCACGTACAGGCTGTCGGAGAACAGCATCACGTAGCTGCGCAAATGCAGACCAACCGCAATGAACTCTTCCTGCAGCTGCACCAGCGGCTCGTAGGGCGGAATGCCAAATCGCATTTCCGAGAAGCTGATCTTTACCACCAGCAGGAAAGGCACAAGAAAGAACAGCAGCAGCCACAGATAAGGCGGCGCGATGGCGAGCGCGCGAGATCCTGGCAGGCGGCGGCGAAGCGCTTGCAACATCATGAGGCTCCCAGATCAGGTACGCAGCACCGTGGCGGCATTGGCCGACCAACTGATGAAGACTTCGTCGTCGAGAGCGGGCGCGTCGCCCGCCGCCAGGATCAGGCTGGGCACACTGGCCTGCACCGTATAGCCCGACGGCAACTCCACCTGGAACAGAGTATGGCTGCCCATGTAGGCGAGGTGGGTGACGGTGCCTACCGACCAGTTGTGGGGCCGCTCCGGCGGCTGGCGCGACACGGAAATCTGTTCGGGGCGAATCGACGCCGTGACCGCCATACCCAGTGGCTCGTTCACACCGTGATTGAGGTAAAGCTGCTGTTGCAGCAGTTCCGACTCGAGCACGATGTGATCGGGTTCATCTTTCACGATCACGCCATCGAACAAGTTGGTGCTGCCGATAAAGCTCGCCACAAAACGAGAAGCAGGATATTCGTAGACATCGTGCGGCGTGCCGGTTTGCACGATCATGCCCTCGGTCATGACCGCCAGGCGATCGGCCATGGTCATGGCTT
>JAJUJN010000223.1 GCA_029265335.1 Alcaligenaceae bacterium | reverse complement strand
GGCCCTCAGGCCTGGCCCAGCGCCTGCATGAGGTGATTGTGCAGATTGAATGCGGCACTTTTGCCTTGGGGCACGCGCTCATAGCTGCCGTCGGGCTGTTGCTGCCAGGCCAGCTGATTGTCGCGCAGGGCGAAGGTGAACGCTTCATTGATAACACGCTGGCGCAACTCATCGTTCAACACCGGAAAGGCGATTTCTACCCGGCGAAAGAAGTTTCGATCCATCCAGTCGGCCGACGACAAATATACCTTGCCTTCGCCGCCGTGATGAAAGTAGTACACCCTGGCGTGTTCGAGAAAACGCCCAATGATGGAGCGCACGGTGATGTTCTCGGACAGGCCCGGCACGCCTGGGCGCAAGGTGCACACGCCCCGTACGATCAAGTCTATCTTCACCCCGGCCTGGCTCGCCCGGTATAGCGCCTCGATCACCCCTGGCTCGAGCAAGGTGTTCATCTTGGCCATCAAGCGCGCTTCTTTGCCTGCCCGAGCAAAGCTGATCTCTTGTTCGATCAACTCCAGAACGGATTGGTGCAGCGTAAACGGCGACTGCAGCAAAACATTGAGCTGACGTCGCTCCCCCAGGCCGGTCATTTGCGAGAACACGCGGTCCATGTCTTCGCAGATGGCAGGGTGAGCCGTGAGCAGGCCGAAGTCGGTGTACTGCCTGGCGGTTCGCGGATGATAGTTGCCCGTACTGAGGTGCCCGTAGCGCCTGATGTGCTTACCTTCGCGACGCAGCACCAACGCCATCTTGGCATGCGTTTTATGCCCCACCACGCCATACACCACGTGGGCACCCACTTCTTCCAAACGAGCCGCCCACTGAATGTTGGTCTGTTCGTCGAAACGCGCCATCAGTTCCACCACCACGGTCACTTCCTTGCCTTCTTTGGCCGCGTGAACCAACAGCGGCATGAGCTCGGAGTCTTCGCCGGTGCGATAAATGGTCTGCTTGATCGCCACAACTTGAGGATCTTGCGCCGCGGCGGTGAAGAACTGAATGACCGGCTGGAACGACTGATAAGGATGATGAAGCAGATGATCGCGTGCGGCGATCTCGGCAAACAGCTCAGCAGGGCTGCCTATGCTCTGAAACGGCGGGGGGACGGGCGCCTGATACGGTGCAAACGTGAGATCGGGCCGCAAGGTTTCATCGGCGATATGCTTGAGGCGAGACAGGTTCACCGGTCCGTCTACCCGATAGGTGTCGACTTCGGCAAGATTGAACTGCCGCTGCAGGAATCGCTCGAAGTCTGGGGGTATGGTTGCGTCGAGCTCAAGCCGAACAGCATCACCAAAATGACGCTGCGTGAGTTCGCCCTGAAGCGCCTGCCGCAAATTGGTGACTTCTTCTTCATCAACGAAAAGATCGCTGTTGCGGGTGACTCGCCACTGGTACACGCCGTTCAGCGTCATTCCCGGAAACAGCTCGTCCACAAAAGCCAGGATGAACGAGGTGAGCATCACATAGCCGTATTCCACCTCGGCCACACTTGCGGGTACACCCACGATGCGCGGCAGCGCCCGGGGAGCCTGCACGATGGCGATGGCAGCGTTGCGGCCGAAGGCGTCGCGGCCACTCAGCGACACAATGAAGTTCAGGCTTTTGTTATAGACGCGGGGAAACGGGTGCGCAGGATCGAGCGCAATCGGCGTGAGCAGCGGCATCACATCGCGCATGAAGTAGTCGCGCGCCCAGCGGTGTATGGCCGGCGTCCAATCGGGAACGCGCAGCAGGCTTACGCCCGCTTCGCGAAGCTGCGGCAGGATCTCGGTGTCGAGCAGTGTGTATTGCTTTGCCACCAGAGCCTGCGCCGATTCGGCAACGGCCGCCAGAGCCTCCGCAGGCACCCGACCATCGGCCCCGGCAACCTCGGGCGCCTGCCGCAATTGCTCCTTGAGCGACGACACGCGAATCTCGAAGAATTCATCGAGGTTGGAGCTGACGATGCACAAAAAACGCAGCCGCTCCAGCAGGGGCGTGTGGGGGTTCTCGGCTTGCGCCAGCACTCGCTCGTTGAATTTGAGCAAGGCCAGTTCACGATTGAGGAAACGCTCAGGATGGTTGGGAATGGACATGAAAAACCCGGCAATGAAAGAATACTGCCGGTTTATGGGTTCAATATGGCTGCATGATGACAATCACGCCCAGGCGCATGCCAGACCCATGCCCAACAGCGAGGGCTTACTCTCCGCGAGCGCTGCGCCACAGCACCCCGGAACGGGTGCCCGTACGGCAGAACGCCAACACCGGTTGCGGCAAGGTGTCGATCAGCTCGGCAAAATCATCGACATCCTGCGGCTGAATATTGCGGCCATTCACCGGCTGATAACGATACTCCAGCCCAGCCGCGCGCGCTGCCGCTTCGATGTCGGCATTGGCAGGTTGCTCGGGGCCGCCCTCGCCATCGGGACGGTTGTTGATCACACTCTTGAAGCCTGCGGCCGCCACGGCCGCCATGTCGGCGGGTGCAAGTTGCGGCGCTACGGCAAACTGTTCGTTCAGCTGGGTGAACGGTAAAGGCTCGCTCATGATGCTGCTCCTGTGCGAGTAATGGGCAGTTGGCACGGCCAGCGACCATGCCCGGACTTGTGGCCGTACGGCAAAACTCAAAGACGCAACGAAAACTCAGGACTCAGCCAAGAGCTCGTCGATCTTGCCGGAACGGATGTCGCGTCGGAGAACCACGGGCTTGCCGCCAATGGTTTGCTTGCACATCCAGTGCGACAACGCCGAATCGAGGTAATCGGTGTGGCCCGGAAACCAGCGCGCCAGCTCGCGAGCGAGATCGCGGGCGATTTCTCGGTGACCTTGCGACACCAGAGCCTGCACTTCGGAAACCGATTGCAGCACGGCCGCATGCTCATTCATATGACATTCGCGTGCCGGAAAGTCGGTTTCGGTCATCCAACGATCTTCTTCGGCGAAGTGCTCACGCGAATGCTGGGCCAGCTCTTCGAGACGAGCGGGAATATCGTCGTCGGAAGCCTGCAGCACAGCGTTCACGCATTGCACGAACTCTTCGTGGGTTTCGTCCATGGGCCCATAGCCCATGGCGTAAGCATCGGTCCACTCGAACTCGGCGTCGGTTTTTGGGGGGGTAGACGACATAACAACAATCCTGACGGAAACAAAGACTGCCGGAGGAACTTCAGGCGATTCAATACATTAGCACAGGCGGGCGCCCAAATCCCGCGGTTTGCTCCAGGGCGGCGACCGCTTCCCAAAAATTGGCATGCGAAGCGCACCGGCGTCTGGCCCCTGAAGATTTGCCAACGAGAAAGAGTGAGAACCAGCGATTGTGTAACAAGGTGCAAGACCCCCCTTACACAAAGCTGACACCAAGCTTACACTGGCGGTTCTTTTCTTCGCTATTCAAGAGGTCTACATGCTGAAGTCAACCGCTGCATTCTTTTCTGCCGCCACCCTTTCTGTCGGTCTCGCTGTTGCGGCGCCCGGAGGCGCTCAAGGCGTGGACGACGAAACCTTGCAAAAGTTCGTCGCCTCGGCACAGGAGGTGGCGATGATCTCGCAGGAATATTCGCAAACGCTGCAAACAGCAGAATCGCAAGAGCAGCAGCAGGCGATTGTGCAGGAAGCCAACGAGAAAATGGTAGACGCGGTGCAGTCGCACGGCCTGACCGTGGCCGAATTCAACGGCATCAACGACGCGATCGAGCAAGATCCCGCCTTGGCCGAACGCGCCCAGCAACTGGCCCAATAAGGTGCTGCTGACCAGCGCCCGGTAACCGCAGAGCGGTGCCGGGCGACTGGCGCCCACGGCTGAACGCCGTACCCCGCAAGATCAGAGCTTGGCCACCCGCACGTGCAACACCGCAGATTGCCCGCCGCGCACAGCCGCCATGGCCCGTTCGATGGCCGCCTCCACTTCGCCAGGCTCCGTGACCAATTCACCGTAAGCACCTGCTGCTTCGGCCATACGGGCGAAATCAACGTCGGGCGTGAGCCTTGAGGCGAATTCGTCGGTGTTGTACGCCACCCCTTTGGGATACATGCGCAAGGTGGACGCCTTGACCGCCGCCCAACCCCCGTTATCGAGCACCACGGTCAGTATCGGCAAGCCGTACTGCCGAGATACGGCATGCATCGACGCCGGGTTGCAGAAATAGAAACTGCCGTCGCCCACCACCTGTACTACCTGTCGTTCAGGCAGCGCCAGTTTCAAGCCCAGGGCCACGCCGCCCGAAAAACCCAAACCACCCGCCAATGAGCCCACCATGGTGCCAGGCACCGTGCGCGGTATGTGATCGGCCACCACCGTGGACTGGGTGATGGTTTCGTTGACCACGATGTCTTCGGCGCGCAGCGCCCGCTGCAAAGCGGCACACACCCACGGCGTGCGGATGGCGCCGGATTCGCCAGGCTCTTGTGCCACAGCTTGCAGCGCCTCGTGTCG
>JAJUJN010000142.1 GCA_029265335.1 Alcaligenaceae bacterium | reverse complement strand
CGTGCTGGAAGCCGAAATGGCGCAGGCCGAAATTGCTGTAGATACGGCGCGTGTGAATCTGGGCTACACCCGCATCACAGCACCCATGTCGGGCACCATCGTGGCCGAGGTGGCCAAAGAAGGCCAAACCCTCAACGCCGCGCAGCAGGCGCCCACGATAGTGCGCATGGCCCAGCTTGATGAACTCACCGTCAAAGCGGAAATTTCGGAAGCCGACGTGATTCGCGTGCAGCCCGGTATGCCCGTGTATTTCTCGATTCTGGGCGAGCCCGATCGTCGCTTTCACGCCACCCTGCGTGCCATCGAACCCGCCCCCGAATCGATCGCTTCGGAATCCACCTCTGCCGGCGCCGCCAGCAGCAGTACCAGCAGCTCGAGCCAGGCGGTGTATTACAACGGCCTGTTCGAGGTGCCCAACCCCGATGGCCTGCTGCGCATCGGCATGACCGCACAGGTGAATATCGTGCTGGCGGAAGCCGAGCACGCTGTGCTGATCCCCGCTTCCGCCGTGCAACCATTGCCCGACGCCAGCCAAACCCCTCAAGCAGGCGCCGACGCAGCCGACACGGCCACCACACTTGGCCCCGCCGGCTCAGAATCCACCACTGCGGCTGACGACCCAGGCAGGCCGGCCCAGGTTCGTGTGCTGCACCCCGACGGCCGCATCGAAACCCGCGAGATTCGGGTAGGTATCGACAACAATGTTCAGGTGGAAGTGTTGGCGGGCCTGGAGGCTGGCGAGAAAGTGGTGATCGGCGGTACCGGCACCGCCGCAGCTCCGCCAGCACGCAGCGGTCGCCCCCCTCGCCTGCGCCTGTAAGTCATGGCAGAGTCACCCCGCTCCACCGCCTCCGCTCTGCTCGAGCTGCGCGATGTGCGTCGCGAGTTCCCCGCTGGCGACACCACCATCGCGGTGCTGCAAGACATCAACCTGCGCATCCACGCGGGCGAAATGGTGGCCATCGTGGGGGCCTCGGGCTCGGGCAAATCCACCCTGATGAACATCCTGGGCTGCCTTGATCGCCCTACCAGCGGCGAGTACCGAGTGGCGGGTCGCGCCACGGGCGAACTGGAACCCGATGAACTTGCCCAGCTGCGACGCGAACATTTCGGCTTCATTTTTCAACGCTATCACCTACTGGGCGACCTCACGGCCCTCGGCAATGTGGAGATCCCGGCGATCTACGCCGGCGAAGGGCGCGCCAGTCGCCGCGAACGCACCAGCCGCTTGCTGCAACGCCTGGGGCTCGAAGATCGCATGCACCATCGTCCGGGCCAGCTTTCGGGCGGCCAACAGCAGCGCGTGAGCATTGCGCGGGCGCTGGTGAACGGTGACGAAGTGATTCTGGCCGACGAGCCCACCGGCGCCCTCGACACCCATAGCGGCGCCGAAGTGATGCGCATCCTCAGCGAGCTGCACGCTGAAGGCCACACCGTGATTATCGTGACCCACGATATGCAGGTGGCTCAACACGCCGAGCGCATCATCGAGATCAGCGATGGTCGCATCGTGGACGATCGACGCAACGACCCCGGCACAGACACCTCGCCTGCACCGGCACGCCCGCCCATGAGCAAGCCGCGCCGAGCCAGTGGCTGGGGCGCCTGGGGCAGCCGCTTGGGCGAAGCCCTGCACATGGCCTTGATCGCCATGAACGCACACCGACTGCGCACCTTCCTCACCATGCTGGGCATTATCATCGGCATTGCATCGGTGGTGTCGATGGTGGCCCTGGGCACCGGATCGAGCCAGCAGATACTGGAACGCATCAGCTCGCTGGGTACCAACACCATCGACATCCGCTCGGGCGCCGGTTTTGGCGACGAACGGGCCGCCCGGGTGCAAACTCTGGTGCCGGGCGACGCGGATGCCTTGCGTCATGAACCCTATGTGGACAGCGTCACGCCGGGCGTCAATACCTCGGCGAGCCTGCGTTATCGCAACGTATCGGCCAACGGTACGATCCAGGGGGTGGGCGAAGAGTTTTTTCGGGTGCGTGGCCATGAGATCGCCAGCGGCATCGCGTTTGGGGCCGACGAAGTACGGCGTCAAGCCCAAGAAGTGGTGATCGACCCCAACACCAAAAATACCTTGTTTGGGCCCAATGTCGACCCCATTGGCGAGGTGATTCTGCTGGGGCAGATGCCGGCACGAGTGATCGGCGTGACCGCGCCACAAGAAGCTGCGTTTGGCGCCAGCGACGCCCTTAACGTATGGATTCCCTACACCACCGCACTCTATCGTCTGCTGGGTCAGAATCACCTGCGCAGCATCACGGTTCGCGTCGCCGACAATGTGGAGCCCGCCGAAGCCGAGCGCCATATCCGCGAACTGATGCTGCGCCGTCATGGAGTAGAAGACTTCTTCATGATCAACACCGACAGCATTCGCCAGACCATCCAGGCCACCACCGCCACCATGACCTTGCTGATTTCCGCCATCGCGCTGATCTCGCTGATGGTGGGGGGCATTGGGGTGATGAATATCATGCTGGTGTCGGTCACCGAGCGCACCCGCGAAATCGGCGTGCGCATGGCGGTGGGTGCGCGCCAAAGCGACATCATGCTGCAGTTTTTGATCGAAGCGGTGTTGGTTTGCCTGATCGGCGGCGTGCTGGGTATCGGCCTGGCGCTGGGCCTGGGCGTGGTGGTAGACCATTTGGGCAGCGACTTTCGAATGGCCTATTCCACGGCCTCCATGGTGGCAGCGTTCGCCTGCTCTACCCTGATCGGCATCGTTTTTGGGTTCTGGCCCGCACGCAACGCGGCCCGCCTCGACCCCATCGACGCCCTGGCGCGAGACTGACATGAGTTCACCAGCGTTACGTTGCCCCACCGTATCCTTCGGCTTCTTGCCCGCCCGCCTGGCGCGGCGCAGCAGCCTGGCGTGGGCCTGCCTGTGGCTTGCTGGCTGCGGCAGCCTCACCCAAACGCCTTACGACCGTCCCGAGCTCGACATACCCGCGCAATGGCAGATCGAAACCTCAGCTCCCATGAGCACCCAGGCCGTACCCACCGCGATGGTTCACGACCCCTGGTGGGAAGGCTTCAACGACCCCGTCCTGAACCAGCTGGTAGACACCGTGCTGGAACGCAACAACGACCTCGCCGCCGCGGCGCTGCGCCTGCGTCGTGCCCAATTGCAGGCGGGCTTGGCGCGCACCGACTTGTTTCCGCAGGCGTCCGGCCGAGTAGGGGCACAGCTGGACCGCCCGGTGGATGGCGGCAGCTCACAGCGCAGTTACAGCTGGAGCTTTGGCCTCAATTACGAAGTGGACCTCTGGGGCCGACTGGCGCGACAGCGCGATGCCGCCGACTGGGCCGCGGCAGCCAGCGCAGCCGACCTGCGCAGCACCGAACTGCTGCTGATCGGCACCACGCTCGACCTGTACTGGAACGCCGCGTTCCTGCGCCAACAAATCAGCGTGAGCGAAGCGAGCATCGAATACGCCGAACGCACCCGGGAATTGGTAGAAACACAATACGAAGCCGGAGCCGCCTCGGGTTTGGAGCGCGCCGAAGCCCAGCGCAACCTGTTGCAGCAACAGAATGAGTTGAGTCAATTGCACCAACAATTGCGCGAAACCCAGAACGCCCTGGCGGTGCTTCTCGACGGCCCTCCTGGCGATGTGGTGCCGCTGCCCAACACCCTGCCCGTGCAACCTCTGCCGCCGGTGGCCGCCGGCTTGCCGGCCGAGGTGCTTGCCCGTCGCCCGGATCTCCGAGCCGCGGAGTACCGTCTGCGCCAAGCCCTGGCGCAAACCGATGCCACCCGCACCAGCTTCTACCCCAGCCTGTCGCTCACCGGCTCGTTGGGAGGCGCCAGCGCCGCGTTGGCCAACCTGCTGCAGAATCCCGTGGCGGCGCTGGGCGCCGGTCTGGCGCTGCCCTTTCTGGAATGGCAGCGCATGCAGCAAACTACGGAAATTGCCGAAACCGACTACGCCACGGCCGTGGTGGAATTCCGGCAGACCCTCTACGAGGCCCTGGCCGAAGTGGAGAACGCGCTTTCGGCTCGGGTGGCACTGGCCGAGCAAGCCAGGCTCCTGAACGAGGCCCTGGATGCCAGTCGCACCACCGAAGAACTCTACGAAGTACGTTATCGGGCAGGCGCTGTGCCGCTCAAAGACTGGCTCGACGCCCAGGAGCGCCGCCGCGCAGCAGAACTCGCCGTGGCGCGCAATCGGCTGGAGCGCTATGCCAACCAGGTGTTGCTCTACCAGGTTCTGGGTGGCGACGCCGAAATCACCGGCGCGAACTTGGACAGTCAGCCGCTTACGCAGCCGTGATCCACACGCCACCCGCTGCCATCAGCACCACCACCAGCCAGGCAGGCGCCCGCCAGATGGCGAGCAACAGAAAGCCGAACAGCGCCAAGGCAAACTCAGGAGGGGCCACGATGGCGCTGGTGAACACCGGCTGATACAAGGCAGCGGCAAGTATCCCCACCACCGCAGCATTCACACCCCGCATCATGGCCTGGGCAGAGGGCCAGCCCCTGAAACCATTCCAGGCCGGCAGAATCGCCACCAGCAACAGAAAGCCGGGCAAAAAGATGAACACCAGGGCCAGCAGCGCGCCAAAGATGCCGGAGGGAAAGCCCGGCAACAATGCGCCCAGATAGGCCGCAAACGTGAACAAGGGCCCCGGCACCGCTTGCGCAGCGCCGTAGCCGGCAAGGAAGGCATCTGGAGTGATCCAGCCCGACTGCACCACTTCGGCATCAAGCAGCGGCAGCACCACATGCCCGCCACCGAACACCAACGCACCCGCCCGATAAAACGCGTTAATTACTGCCAGCGTGTGCCAACCTGTCAGACTCACGACCAAAGGCAGGCCCAGGAGCAAGACAATGAAAAGCAGCGCGGCCCAAATCGCCCAACCACGGGGCAGGTGGAAATGCAAGTGGCCGTGAGCGTTCGAGTTGCCGCCCCGACACAGCAGCAGGCCTGCCAGCGCCCCCAGAGCGATGGCGGTGACCTGACCCGTCGAGCCGGCAACCCAGGTAACCAACATCACCGCCGCCAGGGCAATCGCGGCACGTGTACGGTCGGGGCACAGCGTTTGTGCCATGCTCCATACGGCATGCGCCACAATGGCCACAGCCGCCACCTTCAGGCCGTGGATCACCCCCGCGCCCACCGGCCCGCCGACCTCTTGGGCGCCATAGGCAAACAGCAGCAGAGCGATGGCCGAAGGCAACGTGAAGGCCAACCAGGCCAGCCCCGCCCCGGTGGGCCCGCCTCGCAGCCAACCCAAGGCAAAGCCCACTTGGCTGCTGGTGGGCCCAGGCAGAAACTGACAGAGCGCCACCAGATCGGCGTAATCGCTATCGCTCAACCAGCGCCGACGGGCCACAAACGCGGTGCGGAAGTAACCCAGGTGTGCGATGGGGCCACCGAACGAGGTGAGCCCCAGCCACAGGAATGCCAGGAAGATTTCCCGGCTGCGCCGTGTTCCGCCTTCCGGATTCATGCTTATTCGGTGATCACGGCTACCACCTCGAGCTGCAACAGCATGCCGTGCTGCAAATCGGTGGGGCTCACATGACGTGCAGGCCGGTCATCGGGGTCGGGAAAGCAGGCCAGCCATTCTTCGTTGATGGCCTCGCGCAGGCTATTGTCTTTGAGCAGCACCGACACCCGCACCACATCGTTTAGGCTGGCGCCGGCGTTGGCCAGCAGGGTTTTGAGGTTCGCGAAGGCAAACTTCACCTGTTCGCGCGGCGTTGCCGGGAGCTTGTTGGTGGCGGGATCTTTACCGGCAATGGCCGACGAATACACAATAT
>JAJUJN010000228.1 GCA_029265335.1 Alcaligenaceae bacterium | reverse complement strand
TGCCTCGATGATCTCGCCACGCATTTTCACATCGGCGGCGAGCATCTCGGCAAACTCTTCGGGTGAATTGGCCACCGGCACCATGCCCAATTCCACCAATTGCTTGGTGATCTTGGGATCGTTGATGGCTTCTACCAGCGCCGTGTTTAGAACCTCAAGCGCTTCGGGGTCCATGTTGGCGGGACCAAAAAATGCCAGCCAGGAACTCATTTCGAAGCCAGGGATGGTTTCGGCGATGGCCGGAATATCAGGAGTGGCTTCGTAGCGCTCGGGCTCGGTCACGCCCAAAGCCTTGACCTTGCCGGCTTCGATATGTGGCTCCACCGTGGCCATGCTCGAGAACACCAACGGTATCTGCCCGCCCATCACATCGACCAAGGCCGGGTTGCCGCCTTTGTAGGGCACGTGCAGCATGTCGATATCCGCCATTTGGTTGAGCAGAACACCCGCCAGGAAATGCGGCGAGCCCAGCCCGGAACTGCCAAACGCCAGCGTGCCCGGATTGGCTTTGGCGTACTCCACCAGCTCTTCGATATTGTCGGCCTCGAAGTCGGGGTTGGCCACCAGAACCAGAATGTTCTTGACCGCTTGTGTGATGGGCGTGAAATCGGCCACTGGATCGAAAGGCTTCGCTTTCATCAGATGCGGTGCCGTGGCATGGCTGCCGTCGGTACCCATGCCAAAGGTGTAGCCATCGGGCTCGGCTTTGGCGATCATGGCGCTGCCGATAGTGCCGCTGGCGCCGCCGCGGTTTTCGACGATCACCGGTTGACCCAGACTGGCGCCCATATGTTCGGCCACCATGCGACTGATGGCATCGGTGGAAGCGCCAGGCGGGTAAGGAACAATGAGCTTGATGGGCCGATCGGGAAAGGCGGCAAGAACCGCGGCGGGGGCCATCGCTGCGCACAGTAACGCGGTAGCTAATGGTCGGGCGAACTTGATCATGCTGGAACTCCTCCGGAGCGAGCCGCATACCTTCCTGATAAAGCCAAAGTACGCGGCGAGTAGGTTTATGATGCGGAGAGCATCCTTATGTTAGGATGTCCGTACATCATACCCACCGCCGTCTTTCACTGTCAATGAGGGTAGGTCATGACCTTTTCGACCGTTCGCGGTTCCACCCCGCTTTACCAACAGCTGGCCGATATGCTCAAGCGTGATATCGAGAGCGGTGTGTATCAGGTGGGCGACCTGCTGCCCCCGGAGCACGAACTGTCGCAGCAATACGATATGTCGCGCCATACCGTGCGCGAGGCACTGCGCCAATTGGCCGAAGGGGGCCTGGTGACACGCCGGAAAGGCATAGGCACCGAAGTTCGCGCCCGCCCGCTCGAGCCTCGTTACGTGGCCTCGCTCAGCACCTTGGCAGATCTGTTTCAATACACCCAGAGCACGCGCCTCAAGGTTTTCGACGAAAAATGGATCACCGCCGATGCCAAGCTTGCTGCCCTGCTGCATTGCCAGCCGGGCCAGCGCTGGCTCAAATTCGAAACCTGCCGCTATCCCGTGGATAACACCACGCCCATCGCCTTTACCGAGATCTATGTCTACCCGGCTTACGCAAGCATCCGCGAGAAAATCGACGGCAACAGCGTTTGGATTTACGGCGTGATCGAAGAGCTCTATGGCGAACCCATTCAAGAAGTCACACAAGAGACCGACCCTATCTCGGTGCCTCCTGGCATTGCCGACATTCTGGAATGCGAGCCCGGCACACCCGCGCTCCACACCCGGCGCTACTACATGGGCGCGAACGATCGCCTGCTCTCCATCTCGGTAAACACCTATCCGCGCGATCGTTTTACCCTGCGCACCAGCTGGCGATTGACGCGCAGCTAGGAAAAACCCCAGGGTACCGCTTGAAACTCCTCGGGGTCGCCCTTATAATTAGCACTCAGTGGCGGTCAGTGCTAACAATCACCCCGCAACCCAACAATTCTAACGTCAACCCTTTTTGAACCACAGGAGTCTCTATGGCCCTCCGTCCCCTGCATGATCGCGTGATCGTCAAGCGCCTGGACAACGAGCGCAAAACTGCTTCGGGCATCGTCATCCCCGAAAGCGCCGCCGAAAAACCCGATCAGGGTGAAGTGATTGCTGTCGGTCCTGGCAAACGTGGCGACGACGGCAAGTACGCCGAACTGGCCGTGAAGCCCGGCGACAAAGTGCTCTTCGGCAAATACGCCGGCCAATCGGTCAAGGTTGATGGCGACGAAGTGCTCGTGATTCGCGAAGACGAAATTCTGGCGATCGTCGAATAAGGTCGCGAACCGGTCGCTTGCGGCGCGCCACCATCTGAGCGCCCGCCCCTCCAAGCCGGTTCCCTTCGTTTCATTCAACAATTCACTTACAAGGAAGTCACTCCATGGCTGCAAAGCAAGTTCATTTCGGTGATGACGCCCGCGCCCGCATCGTGCGTGGCGTTAACGTTCTCGCCAACGCCGTCAAAACCACTCTGGGCCCCAAAGGCCGCAACGTGGTGCTCGAGCGTTCGTTCGGTGCTCCCACCGTCACCAAGGATGGTGTCTCGGTCGCCAAAGAGATCGAACTGAAAGACAAGTTCGAAAACATGGGCGCCCAGCTCGTCAAAGAAGTTGCCTCCAAAACCAGCGACACGGCTGGTGACGGCACCACCACCGCCACCGTACTGGCTCAGGCCATCGTGTCCGAAGGCATGAAGTACGTCGCCGCCGGCATCAACCCCATGGACCTCAAGCGCGGTATCGACAAAGCCGTGGCTGCCGCTGTGGAAGAGCTGCGCAATCTGTCCATGCCCTGCACCACCAGCAAGCAGATTGCTGAAGTGGGTTCGATCTCGGCCAACAGCGATAAAGTCATCGGCGAGATCATTGCCGACGCCATGGACAAAGTCGGCAAAGAAGGCGTGATTACCGTCGAAGACGGCAAGTCGCTCGAGAACGAACTCGACGTGGTCGAAGGCATGCAGTTCGACCGTGGCTACCTGTCGCCCTACTTCATCAACAACCCCGACAAGCAAGTGTCGGCGCTCGAAGATCCCTATGTGCTGATCCACGACAAAAAAATCAGCAACATTCGCGATCTTCTGCCCGTGCTCGAGCAGGTTGCCAAGCAAAGCCGCCCGCTGCTGATCATCGCCGAAGATGTCGAGGGCGAGGCCCTGGCCACGCTGGTGGTGAACAACATTCGCGGCATCCTCAAAACCACCGCCGTCAAGGCTCCGGGCTTCGGTGATCGCCGCAAGGCCATGCTCGAAGACATCGCCATTCTCACCGGCGGTACCGTCATCTCCGAAGAAACCGGCATGTCGCTCGAAGGCGCCACGCTGGAAGATCTGGGTCAGGCCAAGCGCGTTGAAGTCGGCAAAGAAAACACCACCATCATCGACGGTGCTGGTGACAGCAAGTCGATCGAAGCTCGCGTCAAACAGATCCGCGTGCAGATCGACGAAGCCACGTCCGACTACGACCGTGAGAAGCTCCAGGAGCGTGTGGCCAAGCTGGCCGGCGGTGTGGCCGTCATCCGCGTGGGTGCTGCCACCGAAGTCGAGATGAAAGAGAAGAAGGCCCGTGTCGAAGACGCACTGCACGCTACGCGTGCTGCCGTGGAAGAAGGCATCGTGGCTGGTGGTGGCGTAGCCCTCATCCGCGCCAAGGCCGCTATCGCCAAGGTTCAGGGCGACAACGTCGACCAGGAAGCTGGCGTCAAGCTGGTGCTGCGCGCGGTTGAAGAGCCCCTGCGCACCATCGTGAGCAACGCCGGCGACGAAGCCAGCGTCGTGGTGAACCAAGTCGCCACCGGCGAGGGCAACTACGGCTACAACGCCGCCACTGGCGAGTACGGCGATCTGGTGGAGCAAGGTGTGCTCGACCCCACCAAGGTCACCCGCACCGCGCTGCAGAACGCGGCCTCGGTCGCCAGCCTGCTGCTCACCACTGAAGCCGCTGTGGCCGAGCTTGAAGAAGACAAGCCCGCCGGCGCTGCCGTGCCCCCGGGTGGCATGGACGGCATGGGTGGTATGGGCGGCATGGGCTTCTAAATCGAAGTCAAGCTGCTGCATCACTCGCAGTCGCATAGAATCGGGGTCTGGCCTTGCGGGGCCAGACCCCGATTTTCTTTGGCACGTTCATGACATTCCTTGCACAGCTTCAGGCCGCGTGGTCCGGCCAACAGTCAATGCTCACCGTGGGGCTCGACCCCGACCCCGCGCGTTTCCCCGCCAGCATGCGTGATCGCCCCGAGGCCATCCTCGACTTCTGTCGTGGCATCGTCGACGCCACTGCCTCACACGCCGTAGCCTTCAAACCTC
>JAJUJN010000086.1 GCA_029265335.1 Alcaligenaceae bacterium | reverse complement strand
CGGTTGAGCTAAGCGAGCCATCATGACTTCATGGATTCAACTAGGGGAGCACTCATGACCATGCCAGCTGCAAGCCAGGCCCCACTCACCGGTATTCGTGTCATTGAATTGGGCAGCCTGATAGCCGGGCCTTACGCAGGCAGTTTGTTGGCCCAGTTCGGCGCCGATGTCATCAAGGTGGAATCGCCGAAGGGCGGCGACCCCTTGAGAAAGTGGCGGGTGATGCACGAAGACACTTCACTGTGGTGGTATTCGCAGAGTCGTAACAAGCGCTCGGTAGCGCTGGATTTACGTGAACCTCAAGCTCAAGAGGTGGTGCGTAAGCTGGCCACTACAGCCGATATCGTGATCGAAAACTTTCGTCCGGGAGCCCTCGAGAAATGGGGTTTGGGTTGGGACGATCTGCACGCGCTGAATCCGCGCCTGATCATGGTGCGGGTGTCGGGCTACGGGCAAACCGGGCCATACCGCGAGCGCCCGGGGTTTGCAGCCATTGCGGAGTCGATGGGCGGCATGCGCAATCTGGCGGGCTACCCCGATCGGCCCCCGGTGCGTACCGGCCTGAGCATCGGCGACACACTGGCTTCGCTCTACGGCACCCTGGGCGCCATGATGGCCCTGCACCATCTCAACCAAAACCACGGCACGGGTCAGTATGTGGATGTAGCGCTCTACGAAGCGGCATTTGCCGTGACCGAAAGCCTGATTCCCGAATACACCTATAACGGGCATTTGCGCGAGCGGTCGGGCGCCAGCCTGCCGGGTATTGTGCCGTCCAGCACCTACAGCTGTGCCGACGGCGGTTATATCATCATTGCCGGCAACGGCGACGGCATCTTCAAGCGGCTGATGGTGGCCATTGGGCGTGAAGATCTCGCCGACGATCCCGAGCTGGCGCACAACGATGGTCGCGTGCGTCACACCGAGCGGATTGATCAAGCCATTTCTGAGTGGACTGAGCAGCGGCCCCTGGAGCATGCTTTGCAGGTGCTTCGCTCGGCCGATGTACCGTGCGACCGCATCTATACCGCGGCCGATATCGTGGCAGACCCGCAATACGCCGCTCGCGGCATGCTCGAACCGGCGCGCTTGCCCGATGGCACCGAATTCGCCATACCGGGGGTGGTGCCGCAGCTCTCGGCCAGCCCCGGCGGAACGCGCTGGCTGGGGCCTCGGCTGGGTGAGCATACCGATACGGTGCTGAGGGAGCTTGGCTACAGCGATGAAGACTTGGCGCGATTGCGTGAGCAGGGCTGCATTGCCTGAACCATGGTGTGCGTGTGGCGCCGCTGCAGCTTGCTAAGCGCCGTTCCACCAGCCCGCGCTTGCGTGCGCGGATGGTGATGGCAGTCAGGCGGTTTGCAATCGCTCACGCACCGCCTGCGTGAGTGCGGCAGTGGCGCCCGGCGCTTCGATGTTGGGCACCAGCATGAGCACTTCGCCGCTGGTGTCGAACACGTAAACGCCCTTGCTGTGATTCACCACGTAGTTTCGATCGTCGGGGTGTTCGGGTTCGAGGATTTGGAACGACACGCGGTAGCGTCTGGCCAGACGCTCGGTTTGAGCCGGCGTGCCTGAGAGCCCCAAAGCCGAGGGGTTGTTGAAGGCCGCTACGTAGCGGCCGAGCATCTCGGGGGTATCGCGATGCGGGTCGACACTGATAAACAGCACTCGCACGCGATCGGCGTCGTCGCCGAGGTCGTCCACGAGCTGGGCCAGACGGGCCATGGTGGTGGGGCAGATATCGGGGCAGTTGGCGTAGCCAAAAAACACCAACGCAATCTTGCCACGGACGTCGTCTTGGGTAACAGTTTGACCGCCCGCGGCTTGGAGCTCGAAGCGCAGGTTGGGCAGATGGTTTTCGACATTTACCACCGAACGAGCGGTGGGGTCTTCGCAAGCGCTCACGGCCAGCGCAAGGGCCAGCACAGACAGACAACGTGCGAGAGTGCGAAAGTACTGCGTCAAGTTTTTACTCCGGCGACAAGGGTGACTCGAGGATGCCTCGGGTGAGCACGGCCAAGATCGACGTTTCGAAGGCATCGGCCGACAGATGGCCGTCGTGAATGGCTGCCGAGGCCGCATTCACCAGGCCTGATAGGGCATCGACCAGCCAGCTGGCGGAAAGATCCGCACGGATTTCGCCGTTGGCCTGACCCCGTTCGAAGAAACCTGTGAGTCGCTGGCGCTGCACTTGCCAATCTGCAGAAATTCGCTCGATGATTTCGGCGTTGCGACAAGTGCGGCCTTGAAGATTGAGAAAGAGAAACAGGCTGGCGTCGGGCCGGAGTTCGGCGAGCAGGCGGGGCAGAACTTCGGCGATTGGGTCGGTGTCGAGCCCGCTGTTATCGAAGGCGCGTTGGCAGCATTCGATGGCCAGCAAATGCACCTGGTAGAGGAGGTCGTCGCGAGATGCCACCATACGATGCAGTGTGGCGCGACTGACACCGATGCTTTGCGCCAGCTGCTCCATGGAAGCACTGGGTCGCAAAACCAAGGCGTGCGCCAAGTTGCGAAGGGGCAGAGGTCGAGTAGCGCTCATGGCGTGGGGCAAATGCGTGACACATCATTGTATCAGTAGCGAGATTCGATGGCCTGAGCTAAATCGGCCACGGCTGTCGCGTAAAAATAACTGCGGTTGTATTGCGTGATGGCGTAGAAGTTAGGTGTGGCGATGCGGTATTCGACAGGGCCATTGGCATATTCGAGGTCGATCACACCCACCGCGGGGTCGCGACTGGCCAGGGTGGCTTCGGAGAACGGCGCCGACACCAACCCGGCCATCGGTGGGTGGCGTAATTGGGCGCCAGCGGCGGCGAGGGTTGACCACTGCATGCTGGGTTCGAGCTTGCCGTCGGCCCACCGCTCAGGTTGATCGGGCAGAGTGGCTTCGACAAAAACCGGTAACCCGGGCTGCCAGCCGTGTTCCACCAAATAGTTGGCCACTGAAAACACCACATCTTTCACGTTGTGGTGCAGATCAGGAGGCGCGCCGGGTGTGGTGCTGACGGCGTAGTCGCGAATGCTGCTTGGCATGAACTGCGGCATGCCCACAGCGCCGGCAAATGACCCTGTGGCCGCCCGTGGCTGCTTGCCATATTGCAGGCTGTCTACCACGTAGGTTTCGAGTTCGCCACGAAAATAAGGGCTGCGGTCGCGGCGGGCGTGCTCGGGCCAGTGAAACGCCAAGGTGTAGAGCGCGTCGAGCACGTTGAAGTTGCCAGTGACCCGACCATACACAGTTTCTACACCCAGGATGGCCACGATGACCGCTGCGGGCACACCATATTCGCGTTCGGCTTCAGCCAGAATATCGGCGTGCTCCTGCCAGAACTCGGTGCCCGCCTTGATGCGCACTGGCTCGACGAAGCGCTTGCGATAACCGGGCCAGTGCCGTACGCGGCGGGGAGCGTCGGCTGCGGGAGGCGGTGGCGCCATGTAGCGCAGCACGGTAGGGTTGAGACGTGCCTCGGCGATGACGGCAGCGATTTGAGCTTGCGGCAACTGGTGACGCTGCGCTACCTCACGCACAAATTCACGCTCATCGGCGGTCAGCTCGGGCATGTTCGGCCCCGGCGGCGCTTGTGGGTGGAGCCGAGGTTTGCTCGAACCCGTTACCATATTGGCATTGCCCGACTCAGCATTCTGCAATTTTGCTTCGGGCTGAGGCTGCACCGGGGCCGACGACGCACAACCGCCCAAGAGCAAGCCTAAACCGCACACCCACAACACCACGCGCAAATTCATTGTGTCTCCAGAGGCAGAACTGGTGCCGACGGGCCAGATGGCCAGATAGTACGCCAAGCACATGACCACACTTTACTTCACCCACGCCGATTGTCTCCGCCATGAAATGGGACAGTGGCATCCAGAATCACCCGAACGACTCTCAGCCATCCAGGACTATCTTCTGGCCACAGGTCTGTTCGATGTGCTGCAGGTGCGCGATGCGCCTCTGGCCGAGCGCGACGATCTGTTGAGAGTGCACAGCGAGGCGTATTTGGCGGAGCTCGAGCGCCTGGTGCCCAGCGATGGTTATCAGGAGCTGGATGCCGATACTTTCCTGAATCCGTATAGCTGGCAGGCGGCCTTGCGAGCGGCAGGCGCTGCGGTGGCGGCGGTGGATGCCGTGATGGCGGGCGAAGCGGGCAGTGCGTTCTGCGCGGTCAGGCCGCCGGGACACCATGCCGAGCCGGGCAAGGCCATGGGGTTTTGCTTGCTGAACAATGTGGCGGTGGCGGCACGCCACGCTCTTGAGGTTCACGGGCTGGAAAGAGTGGCGGTAATCGACTTCGACGTGCATCACGGCAATGGCACGCAGCATGCACTGGCAGGCGATGACCGGGTGCTGATGTGCAGCATTTTTCAGCATCCGTTCTATCCTTTTTCCGGTACTGAAGAAACGCCCGGCAATATGGTGAATGTGCCGGTGGCTGCTTATGGCGGTGGGGCGGAGGTGAGGCCGTTGATCGAGGCGGAGTGGTTGCCTCGTTTGCGTGAGCATCGGCCTGAGTTGGTGTTGATTTCGGCGGGTTTCGATGGTCATCGCGATGATGATATGGCTCAGCTTGCTTTGGTTGAGGCGGATTATGCGTGGATGACGCAGGCGGTGCGGGAGGTGGCACAGGAAGCGGGGCATGATCGAGTCGTGAGTTCGCTGGAGGGGGGCTACGATTTGCCGTCGTTGGCGCGGAGTGTGGCTGCTCATTTGCGGGCGCTGATTTGAGGGTGCAGTGCTACAGATGGTGCCTCACTTCGTAGGGGCCGCGTTGTTACCCCATGCCGCCAGCCCGTCGGGCGGTCCTTCGGACTGCCCTTGCCTTCCGCTTCGATCACGGCGGCGGGTGAACTCGCCCCTGCGCGCCAGTGGCGCTTCGGGGCTCAGACAGTACATGGACGCCCCTATTTTGCCTAGCTACCTTTCAGTTCTGGTGATCAGGTATAGATTGCGGCAGTACATCCGGGCTCTGTCGGGCAACTTGCCTGCCTGGCCCCTAATGGATTTTGCTGACCAACTCCCCATAGCACCCTCGCACTTGATGTGCGGCTGTCTGATCGGGATCGGTTGGTCACGGTCCTACCTGTATCGCCATTACTGCTGGTAAGCCAGAGCAATCGGTGGGCTAAGAACTCCTTGAACTCAACATCATCAACTGCACATCGCTAACTTCGGATTAGGGCAATGGTGTACGCCTCAAAGGGCTGCATTCGCCAGCCGGGGCTCGTAGTCTCGACCATGCACCATCAACGCCCAGGCGATTCGTGCATTCTTGTTGGCTAACGCTATCGCTGCCACGTTGACGGGACGCCGGTGTAAGAGGTTGGTGACCCAGGAGTTTTGCACGGCGTGATGTCGAACTCGGATCATCACCGTGTGAGCCCCTAACAACAGCAGCTTGCGTAAATACATATCGCCTCGCTTGCTAATACCCAACAAGGTGGGCTTGCCACCGCTCGAGTGCTGCCGAGGCACGAGTCCCAGCCACGCGGCCAGTTGCCGACCGTTCTTAAACAGCTTGGGATCGCCCACGCTGGCCGTTAGCGCGCTGGCTGTCAGAGGGCCGATGCCGGGGATTTGCTCGAGCCGCTGGCTGGTTGGGTCAGCCCGATGCCAACGCACGATCTCGCGCTCGAGCGCTTTGACATGCCCATCCAGGTGGCGCAAGTGATCCACTAGCGTGCGGATGAGCTCAAGGAAAAAACCCGGCAGCTGCTCTGTTGCCTGCTCGAGCAAGGCCGGCACGCGCTTGTGTACATGCTGGATCCCCTGCGGCAGCACCAGCCCAAACTCAGCGAGTAAGCCGCGGATTTGATTGGCTATCGCACTACGCTGCTTGACGAAGCCCTCGCGTGCCCGGTGCAGGCAGAGCACCGATTGTTGCTCGATGGTTTTGACGCCGACAAAGCGCATCGAGGGCCGGCTGACGGCCTCGCAGATCGCCTCGGCGTCATTCGCATCGTTCTTGTTGGATTTGACGTAGGGTTTGACAAATTGAGGCGCGATCAAGCGCACATCGTGACCGTAGCCCTGCAACACCCGTGCCCAATGATGGGAGCTCGCGCAGGCTTCCATGCCGATACGGCAGGGCGGCAAATTCACAAAAAATGAGGTCATCTGGTCGCGACGCAGTACCTTCTTCAAGACAGGCCGCCCTCGTGCATCGACTCCGTGTACTTGGAAGGTCAGTTTGGCCAAATCAATGCCGATAGTTGTAACCTTCATGATGGACGCTCCTCTCGAGAAAGTGGATGGGTGGTGCACCCCCACTTTGGCACACGGATGCCGGTTCGGGTAGGGGCGTCCATTCCATTGCACCCGCCGACTTCCCCGCTCCCGAAACCAATATCGCGGCGCCCGCCTAACTGCAGGCTCCCCTGTGGGTGCTCCAGGTGGCGGGGCGGCAACAATGTATCAGCTCCGACGCAACCACGCGCCGCCTTGAGACCTCCAAACCGCGAGGTGATCTTCGGTCGCGACTTTGAAGACGCTCGAAGTCAGCAACGCGGCGAGTCCGAAGGACCGCCAAACGGGCAGGTTCCCCGGGTGGGGGCGCGGGTGGCGGGGTGGCAACGAAGCCGGCGTGGAGGTCAGCCCAGGGAAGCGCTCGCTGGGCTGGCCACCAGGTGCGGCGACGCAGGCGGATTACCAGCCTTTGTTGTAGAAGTCCACGAACCAGTTGATGCTGTCGGGGTTGGCCATGGCGTCGGGGCTGGCGACTTTGGTGGGGTCTTGGCCGAGGAGGATTTTGCGCACCGGGAGTTCCATTTTTTTGCCGGTGAGGGTGCGGGGGATTTCGGCGACGGCGTAGACCTCGTTGGGTACGTGGCGGGCGGAGGCTTTGCTGCGGATTTGCTCTTTGATGCGTGCCTTGAGTTCGTCCGTAAGCTCCACGCCTTCGGCGGGCACGATGAATAGCGGCATGAAGGAAGGTTTGCCGAGGTATTCGAGGTCTACTACCAGGCTGTCGCGCACTTCGGGGAGTTCCTCGACCACACGATAGATTTCGGCGGTGCCCATGCGGATGCCGTGGCGGTTGATGGTGGTGTCGGAGCGGCCGTAGATGATGGCGGTATGACGCGGGGTGAAGAGAATCCAGTCGCCGTGACGCCACACACCGGGGAATTCTTCGAAGTAGCTGCTGAGGTAACGTTCGTTGTTGTCGTCGCCCCAGAAGTACAACGGCATCGATGGCATGGGCTGGGTTACCACGAGTTCACCCACCTCGTTGATCACCGCTTCGCCTTGCTCATTGAAAGCATAGGCGGCCACGCCCAGTTCGGCGCACTGGATTTCGCCGGCGTATACAGGCAGGTTGGGCGCACATGCCACGAAGCCCGAGGCAATGTCGGTGCCGCCGCTGATGGAGGCCAGCCACAGATGGGGCTTCACCTGGCGGTACACCCAATCGTAAGCATCCACCGGCAGCGGCGAGCCGGTGGAGTTGATGGTGCGCAAAGCCTCGAAGCTGCCCACCAACTTGGGGCTGACGTTGTCTTTGGTCATCTGAATGAGGTAGGCGGCGCCGCAACCAAAATGGGTCACCTGCCATTCATCGATGAATTTCCAGAGCTGGAGCGGATCGGGGGCGTTGGGGTTGCCGTCGGAAAGCACCACAGTGGCGCCACAGAGCAAGCTGCCCACCATCAGGTTCCACACAATCCAGCCGGTGCTGCCCAGGAACAAAAAGCGATCACCTTGACGCACATCGTGCTGGAGCTGGTTGGTTTTGAGATGGGTGATAACGATGCCGCCATGCCCGTGCACCATGGCCTTGGGCATGCCGGTGGTGCCCGACGAATACACCACCCACAGAGGATGATCGAAAGGCACGCGGTTGAAGCTGAGCGGCTGAGGCTTGGCCACCACTTCGGACCAGCGGCGATACCCCGGCCAGGCAGGAATGGAGCTGTCGGCCAAAGGGCCGGGCACGTGGATCACGTGCTCAAGGCTGGGCAGCTGTTTGGTGAGCTCGTTGATGACCTCGCTGCGGTCGTAGGTTTTACCGTTGTAGCG
>JAJUJN010000074.1 GCA_029265335.1 Alcaligenaceae bacterium | reverse complement strand
GGGCCTACCGGCTCCGATTACATCTACACCTTCCTGCGCTCCTACTATCGCGATGCGCAGATGCTCACGGGTTGGAATAATCTGGTGTATCCGAGCGTGGGCATGCCCCACGTACTCTGGCTCGATCAGGGGCCTCGCACCCTTACCCGCATCGACGTCCGTGAAGCCAAGGATGGCTCCGGCGAGTGGGAGCGCGTTACCACGGTCTACGATACCAACGGGTTCTCTACCGTTCAGACCGAAACTGTAGCTGCGCCTGTGCAGGGGGCGTATACCCGCACCCAATTCGAAGCCGAGAACCCTCGCCAGGCACAACATTTCGACACCCAGGTGGCCGATCTCACCGCCTTCATGACCTGGATGGCCGAACCCAATCAGGCCGAGCGCAAGCGCATTGGTATGTGGGTGCTGCTCTATCTTGGCCTGTTCCTGGTAATCGCCTGGCGCCTTAACGCCGTCTACTGGAAAGACGTCAAGTAATACGCCGGCCGGTTTTTCCCGTCTTGCGAACCAGGGCTGCAATCAAGTGCAGCCCTGTTCCTTGATGCCGGCCGGAATCACTGTCGGGACATACTGTCATGATGTTGCTTTATTCCGGTACTACCTGCCCTTTCTCGCAGCGCTGTCGATTTGTGCTGTTCGAGAAAGGCATGGATTTTGAGATTCGCGATGTGGATCTCTACAATAAGCCCGAAGATATTTCGGTGATGAACCCCTACGGACAGGTGCCCATCCTCACCGAGCGCGACCTGGTACTGTACGAGTCGAACATCATCAACGAGTATATCGACGAGCGCTTTCCACATCCGCAGTTGATGCCCGCCGACCCGGTCATGCGTGGTAGAACTCGTCTCTTTCTTTTCAACTTCGAAAAAGAGCTGTTTTTGCACGTCAGCACCCTGGAGGATCGCACCACCAAGGCAGACGACAAAACCCTCGACGTAGCGCGCGCCAGCATCCGCGACCGTCTGGCACAGATCGCACCGATGTTCGTCAAGAACAAATACATGTTGGGCGAGGAGTTCTCCATGCTCGACGTGGCGCTAGCTCCTCTGTTGTGGCGTCTCGATCACTACGGCATCGAGCTGCCGCGCAGCGCGTCGCCCTTGCAGAAATATGCCGAGCGCATTTTTGCCCGGCCAGCCTATATCGAAGCATTGACACCCTCCGAAAAGGTCATGCGCAAGTGAACGAAACCTCGACCAAGCCCTATCTGTTGCGTGCACTCTACGAGTGGTGTACCGACAACGGCTACACGCCCTATCTGGCAGTTGTCGTTGACGAATACACCCGAGTGCCGCCCGAACATGTGCAGGATGGTCAAATCGTGCTCAACGTTGGCGCTTTGGCCACCCACAACCTGGTGTTGGGCAACGAGTTCATCGAGTTTCAGGCTCGTTTTGGCGGCGTTAGCCGGCAGATCTCCGTTCCGGTAGGCGCTGTGCAAGCCATTTACGCCCGCGAAACGGGTCAGGGTATGGCCTTCGAGGTGTCCGCCACAACCGAAGAAGTCGAGAACGAGTCCGAGAGGCCTTCGCTGTCGGCAGTTCCCGACACTCCCGAAGAAGACGCCGACGCCAGCCCCAACGAGGCCGAAGCTTCCGATGAAGATGCCCCAGACGACTCGCACCCCGATAACGGGGGGCCCCCAGGTTCGCCCAAGCGCCCGCGTCTAAAGATCGTAAAGTAAATCGAGTAGAATTGTCGGTCTTGCCCAGGCCACTTGGGCTTGGCAAGACGGTACGCAACATCCAGTTTCGCCGGCGTAGCTCAGTTGGTAGAGCAGCTCACTTGTAATGAGAAGGTCGAGGGTTCGACTCCTTTCGCCGGCACCAATGCAATGCACCAAAAACGCCAGCCCCTGTAGGCTGGCGTTTTTGGTTTCTTACGACCGCCGTGCCCAGATAGCGAAAATCTGCCCCCCAGCAGCGGTCAAGGCTCCCGCCGCCAAGTCCCAGGCAGCACGTAACGCCGCTCCAGATAGCGCGCTGCAAGCACCACGATGGAGACGAGCAGCAGGTACACCGCGCCGGCCACCACGTAGGCTTCGAAAAAGCGGAAGCTGCGCACAGCGAGGTCTTGCATTTGGGCGAAGAACTCGGTGTATTGGATGAGAAAGGCCACTGAGCTGTCTTTGATGTTGAGGATGGCCTGGTTGGCCAGTGCCGGTACCGACAGGCGCATGACCTGAGGCAGGATGATCAAGCGGAACACAGCGCCGTCGCTGAAGCCTTGAGCACGCGCCGCCTCCAGCTCTTCGGGGTCGAGGCCACGGTAGGCCGTGGTGAGATAGCGCGCATTGTAGGCCGACACATTCAGGGTGAAGCCAATGATGGAGGCGGTGAGCGGCGACATGTGCACGCCCCATTGCGGCAGGCCGTAATACATGAGAAACAGCAGCACGATCAGCGGAGTGCCGATGAAAAACGAGATATAGCCCTCGGTGAGGCGGCGACACAGGCGGTTGCTGCTGAGGGTCAAATAGAACACCAGAATCCCGCCCAGCAAGCCGGTAAGGGTAACGATGCTCGCCAAGAGCACGGTATTGCCGAGCCCCGACAACACCTGGGGCCAATAGGCCACCATCAGCTCGACGAAGGTGAGCATGTTGTTCACACGTTCACCACCTGCGGGGCACGCTCATGGCGTTCCCGCTGAAAGAATGCACGTACGCGCGCATCGGCATGCTGGTCGAAGAGGTCGTCGGCGTCGCCCTCAAGCAGGATGCGACCCTGGTCGAGAAACAGCATGCGCCGGCCCACGGCTCGGGCCAGCGTGAGGTCGTGGGTAACGCACAGCATCGACACACCGTCGTGCCGCAGCTGTTGCAGAATGTTCACCACCTCTCGGGCCATGAGCGGGTCCAGGGCCGAAGTAGGTTCGTCGAAAAACAACACGGCCGGGTCCATCGCCAGGGCGCGGGCGATGGCAACCCGTTGCTTTTGCCCGCCCGACAACTGACTAGGGTACTTGCGCGCATGCTCTACCATATTCATGCGCTGCAACTCGTGCAGCGCACGCTCGTCGGCCTGAGCCATCGACATGCCGCGCAGCTTGCGCAGGCCCAGAGTGATGTTCTGCAGCGCAGTGAGGTGACGATACAGCGCGAAATGCTGAAAGACGAAGCCGATGCGCTGGCGCAAGGCCCGTACGTCGGTGTCGGCGCGCAGCACGTCTTCGCCTTGGAAAATGATGGTGCCGGAGGTGGGGGTGGAGAGCCGATTCAGGCAGCGCAACAGCGTGGACTTGCCGGAGCCAGAGGGCCCCATCACTACCTTGAGCTCACCCTCGTCGAGATCGAAGCTCACGCCATCGAGGGCGTTTCGGCCCTCGAAAGTCATGGTCAGGTTGCGTACGGAAAGTAAGGTCATGGCTCAATGGTCGGTGAGGCCTGGCACGCGAAAGCGCTTTTCTAGCGCCCAAATACCCGACACCAGGATTTTGTAGATCGCGAAATACAACAGCCCCACGGCCAGGTAGATTTCCACCCCGCGCAGCGTAGCGGCCGACAAGGCCATGGCTTGTTTCATGACGTCGGGGATGCCCACGGTGTAGGCGAATGGCGAGTATTTGAGAACGGTGGTGAACTCGTTGATCATGCCCGGTACGGCAAAGCGCAGCATTTGCGGCAGCTCGATGTGCCTCAGGATTTGCATGCGGCTCATGCCCATGGCTTCGGCCGCAAGAATTTCGTTGCGGTCGACCGAATCGAGGGCGCCGCGAAAGACTTCAGCCAGATAGGCGCCCGCGATCACGCCCAGGCTCAGCATCATCGACACCAGGGGCGGCAAGCGCAGACCCAGATTGGGCAAGCCAAAAAATACGATGAACAGCAATACCAGGACGGGCAAGCCCCGAAACACGTAGGTGAATGCTCGCAGCAAAGGCTGCAGCGGACGCCAGCCCAGTCGGTAGAGCATGGCGATTGCCAAGCCCACGAGCATGCCGGTGGCGCTGCACGCCACCGTGACCATCACCGTATAGCCCGTGCCCTTGAACAGCAGCGCCAGGATTTGCATGAAATCCATTGCTCACCCTGTGCCCGGCTCAAGCCAGGTTCAATTCAGCCATTTATCGATCAGGGCCTGGCGATCTTCGGGCGAAAGTTCGTTGCTGAGGTATTGATCGACATCTTCGCGCAGCTCACTGCCTTTGGGGAAGGCGAAGCCGAAGCGATCGAAGCCCGAGAACACCCAGACATCGCTGATGGGCAGGGTTTTGCGGTAAACCGACGCCACCGTGCCATCGAGAAAGGCCAGATCGAGATTACCGTTCTGCAGATCGGCCAACACCTCGTTGTAAGACGGGTAGAGCTTGACCTGATCCAGACTGTAAATGCCTTTGGGCTCGAGATCAGTGCGGATGAAGTCGCTGTAGGCCATGCCGCGTGGATAGCCGATGGTGTACTGCTTGAGCTCGGAGAGGTCGTCGATCTGGATATTGCGGCTGTTGAGGCCCACCAGATTCCAGGTGTTCTCCATATACGGCTGCGAGAAGTCCATGACCTCTTTGCGAGCATCGGTGATGGAGATGGCCGAAAAGGCGACATCGACCTGATTGCTCACCACTGCGCCCAGCATGCCTTGCCAATCGTAGGCGGTAAGTTCAAGAGTGCAGCCGCGAGCTTCGCAATAGCCTTCGAAGAGTTCGAGGTCGAGACCGACGGTGCGGCCGTTGTCTTCGTCTAGATTGGGCGGCGATGCTGGCGTGACGGCAACCTTGATGACGTTGTCGGTATCTTTGGAGGAGCAGCCGGCCAGAACGAGCAGGGTGATGCCGAGAAGTGCGGTGATGCGTCGCATGATGGGTCGCTGACGAGTGGATTGAGGAAGGTACCGCTGAACCTGCTAACGGATGGTAGCAGACTCTTTTCGGGCTTGGGAGTGTGACGGGGGTCAGTGGCCCGTCACACCCGGTTGGGTAATGCGCCGCAACCCGCGGGCAACCGAGCTCAGAGTGCGGTGCGCAGCGACCAGATCTCTGGGAAAAGTACAACGTCGAGCATCTTGCGCAGATAGCTCACGCCGCCCGTGCCGCCGGTACCCCGCTTGAAGCCGATGATGCGCTCTACCGTGGTCACATGGCGAAAACGCCAGAGCCGGAAGGCGTCTTCGAGGTCGGCGAGCTCTTCACCCAGTTCATAGAGTTCCCAATATTGTTTGGGGTTGCGATATACCTCGATCCAGGCCGCTTCCACTTCGGGGTTGGCCACATAGGGCTCACGCCAGTCGCGATTGAGGTAACTGTCTGGTATGGCAAGGCCGCGTCGCGCGAGCAACCGCAGGCTTTCGTCGTAGAGGGAAGGGGCTTCGAAGGCCTCCTTCACGATCGCGTGGATATCTTGACGGTGGGCATGCGGCTTGAGCATGGCCGCGTTCTTGTTGCCCAGGGCGAACTCGATGCACCGATACTGCCAGCTCTGAAAACCGCTTGATTGCCCCAAGTACGGACGAATGGCCGTGTATTCCGGTGGCGTCATGGTGGCGAGCACGTCCCAAGCGTGAACCAGTTGTTCCATGATGCGCGATACGCGGGCAAGCATCTTGAAGGCGGGCGCCATTTGATCATCACGCACTTTGCCGACCGCGGCCCGCAGCTCATGCAGCATCAGCTTCATCCAGAGTTCGCTGGTCTGGTGTTGAATGATGAACAGCATTTCGTTGTGGTCGGGCGAAAGCGGCTTTTGAGCGTTGAGCACTGCATCGAGCTGGAGGTAATCCCCGTAACTCATGCGACCGTCGAAGTCGAGCTGGGCCGATTCTTCATGCACGATGCGCTCAGTAGCGCCAAGCTTAGATTGCGTGGGATTGTTGGGGGTGGTCATGATGGGTCTCCTCAGGTCGGATGCGCTGCAAGGTAACACCCGTGCGCAAGGGGTGGTGTCGGTTTTCTCCGACACATTTGATGCACAAGGTTTGCAATATGTTTCCTGCGTTTGTCAATTCAGGAATGCCTGAGGTCGAACTTGCCAAATGTGGATTGTGGCGGTACGACAGGCTTGTTAGCATGCGTCACTCGCATGACTTTTCAATATATTCAATTGAAAGCAATGTTTTGTGAGCCGTACAACCCCGTACCACTCAGCGGCAGGGGTTTTCCCCAGCATCGGAGCGCATGAATTTGATCGTGATTTCGCCGCTTTTCGGGTAGGCTCACGTGAGGGCGCGCCGCGCAGCGTGAACCGCCTCGAAATTACCTCTGCCGGCAGTGCAGTACCTGACACTTTAGGACAGGAGACAACGTCATGAATCGTTCCCGTTTCACTCGCCATGCCGTTGCAGCAGCCTTTTCGGCAGCTGCACTGTCTTTCGGGCTTGCTACCTCGGCCTCGGCTGCCGACATCACGCTCAAATATGCCTTCTTTGCTCCTGAAGGCACGTTTCCCGGCCAGCAAATGATGCAGTGGGCCAAAGAGCTCGAAAAGCGCACCGACGGCAAGGTCAAGGTCGATACCTACGCTGGCGGCACGCTGTTGGGCGCCCGCGAAATGTGGGAAGGCGTCACCATGGGCGTTACCGACATCGGCCTGTCGGCGCCCTCTTACGACCCGGGCCGCTTCCCGCTCACGGCAGGCATGGCGCTGCCGTTGGCATTTCCCGACGCCACCACGGCCAGCCGGGTGCTCTGGGAAGTCACCAACGAGTTCGAGCCTAAAGAGTTCGAGCAATACAAGGTCATTGCCATGTTCACCTCCGAGCCGGGCTACCTCATGACTCGCGAGGCGGTGCGCAGCAGCGACGATCTCGACGGCATGCGCGTAAGAGCTACGGGTAGTGGGGTGCCGGTCATCAACGCGCTGGGCGGGTCTGCAGTGGGCATGGCCATGCCCGAAGTGCCGCAGGCCGTACAAACGGGCGTGGTGGATGGCGTCATGACCTCGCGTGAAGTGCTGCAGGATTTCCGTCTCGCTGAAAGCCTCAAGTACGTCACCGACTATCCCATGGTAGTTACCACGTTTGCCGCGGTGATGGACAAAAACCGCTTCGAAAAACTGCCCGACGACGTCAAGCAGGTCATTGAGGAGCTGGGCGACGAAATGCACGCCTGGACGGGCCACTACCACGACGTTGAGAACGTTCAGGGTGCATTGAAGTGGTCGGCCGACGAGCACGGGCTCCAGATCGTCGAGCTCTCCGACGACGAATACGCCGAGTGGGATGCCAAGCTCGAACCGCTGGTCAATCAGTGGATCGAAGAGGCCAACAAACGTGGTCTGCCCGGCAGTGAGTACATCGAACGTGTTGTCGAGTTGCGAGACCAACAATGAACACGAGCACTCGTTCCGAAGCCTCTGCAGGAACCGCTGCGGTGCGGGTGCTCGACGAGGCAAGCCGCTGGGTCAACCGGCTGCTTGCCGGCGTCGCTGCCATCGCGCTGCTGGCCATGATGTTCATCACGGTTTTCGACATCCTGCTGCGCCTCGTCGGCCTGCAGATTGCCGGCACCTACGAATTGGTGGGCTGGCTGGCAGCGGCGTCCATGGGTCTGGCCCTGGGCTATGTGCAGGTTCACCACGGTCACGTCTCGATGAGTATTGTCAGTGACCACTTGCGAGGTCGCCCGGCCGCGCTGGTGCGCCTCATTACCGCTGTGCTTTCGCTGGCGCTCATTGCTGCAGTCACCTATTACGTGGGGAGCTATGGTCTCATGCAGAAGGCCACGGGCTCGCTGTCCGAAACCCTTAGATTCATAGTCTATCCCTGGGTACTCATTCTCACGCTGGGGCTGGCCAGCCTCACCTTGGCGCTGTTGGTCGACGCACTCAAATCGCTGGTCATGTTGTTTCACCCGCTGGCGTTTGGCGAAGATGTCTCTGCCACCCTGTAGTAGCCACGTGCAGCTGCGGCGGTGCTCAGGTCGGAGTTTTCCCGTTCTTGTTGCACCATCCAGTGAGCCTTCTCCTGACTTCGGCCCAGCGCTGATCCGATCGAATCCTGAAACCTCATGGAATCTCTAAACGTCGCCCTGATTGGCCTGGCCGGCATGTTCCTGCTCATGGTGCTGGGCATGCCCATTGCATTTGCCATGATGCTGGCCGGGGTGTTGGGCACCACCTATCTCTTGTCTGCAGGCTCGGCAACTCATCTGCTTGCCACTACGGTCTGGGAAAACTTCGCCTCCTACAGCCTCAGCGTCATTCCCTTGTTTGTGTTGATGGGCCAGTTGGCCTATCGCTCGGGGGTTACCGAAAGGTTATACGCCGCGGCCTATACCTGGTTCGGCCACTCGCCTGGTGGCCTGGCTTCGTCAACCATCGTGGCTTCCGCAGGCTTTTCTACCATTTGTGGTTCCAATGCTGCGGCCAGCGCCACCATGGGCATGATCGCGCTTCCCGAGATGAAGCGTTACGGTTACGCGCCTGCCTTGAGCGCGGGTACCGTAGCCCTGGGCGGCACGTTGGGGGCGGTCATACCGCCCAGCGTGGTCATGATCGTGATTGGCGTGCAAACTGAGCAATCCATTCTCGCGCTGTTCCTGGCGGGCATCGTGCCGGGGGTGCTGCTCACCTTGTTGTTCATCGCTACCATCGGGATCTACTGTCGACGCAAGCCCGAGTCGGCTCCTCGAGGGCCGGCAACCTCCACCAAAGAAAAGCTCAAGAGCCTGCTCGACGTCATCGAAACGTTGCTGTTGTTCGCCTTTGT
>JAJUJN010000538.1 GCA_029265335.1 Alcaligenaceae bacterium | reverse complement strand
TTCGCCATCAACGAAAGTTTGTTCAGCAAGCTGCCCTACAGTGCCGAAGAAGATTTTCGCGGGGTGAGCCGGGCAGCTTTCAGCCCCATGGCGGTCGTGGTGCACCCCTCGCTGGGCGTGGACACCATCGAAGAACTGATTGAGCTGGCCAAGGCCAAGCCCGGCGAACTCAACTACGCCTCGGGTGGCAATGGCACTGGCGCCCACCTGGCCACCGAGCTCTTCAAAGTGCAGGCCGACATCGACATGATGCATATTCCCTTCAAAGGTAATGGCCCCGCCCTCAACGCTGTGCTCAGTGGCGAAGTCCCCATCATCTTCCTGCAAGTGGCAGTGGCTAAGCCGCATATCGAAGCGGGCACACTCAAAGCTCTGGCGGTGCCGGGCGGAGAGCGATCCGATGTGCTGCCGGAGGTGCCCACGCTGAGCGAAACCGTGCTGCCGGGCTTCGACGTGCGCCCCTGGTTTGGCGTGGTCGCCCCAGCCGAAACGCCCGACGCCATCATCGATCGCCTGAACAGCGCCGTGGTCACGGCTCTGGAAGACCCCGCCGTGATCAAAGCTCTGGCCGACCGGGGTGCCCAGGCCGCCCCCTCCACGCCAGAGGAGTTCGACGAGTTCATCGCCGCCGAGATTCCGCTCTGGCGTGAGGTGGTAGAAGCCTCTGGCGCACGAGTCGACTAACGGCGCAGCCAGCGCCACAGGGTGGTTCGACTCACCCCCAGGGCTTGCGCGGCCGCAGTGCGATTGCCCCCATGCCGCTGCAATGCCTCGAGCGCACGCTGCCGTCTTGATTGAATGTTGTCTGCAGTAGTTAGCGCAGCGCGAGCCGGTGCGCTAACTCCCGGCTCGCTTTCACTCGCCCACGACGACGGCCACGTGCACGCCTCGGCGCCGGGCGAAAGCGGGGCCATAGCCGCTCCGTCGCCGGAAAACACTTCGGGAATCACCTTGGCCAACGTTGCCTCATCAGGGTGGTTCACCCAATCGCCGGCGCTCACCAGCCGCTCAAGGAAGTTTTCCAGTTCGCGCACATTGCCTGGCCAACGGTAGTTGCGCGCTTGGGCCGTTGCCAGCAAGCTCTTCACAGCCCGGTGCGCGGTCAAGGGCTGGCGTTGCAAACGCTGGGCAACCCTGCTGAGCAGTTGCTCCGCCAGCA
>JAJUJN010000284.1 GCA_029265335.1 Alcaligenaceae bacterium | reverse complement strand
CCACGTTGGCTCCGCAATGCACGGCGGCTGTTTCGTCGTCGCCGATCATGCGCAGCGCCAGACCCAGCCGCGACCGCCGCAACAAGGCGCCAACCAGAAAGACGGCTGCCGTGAGCGCAACAAGCTGCCAGACGATTTCAGCTTGGGTGATATCGAGGAATACATAACGGCCCACCGAGCCGGAATAATTGGCCTCGTACCAGGTGACCAACTGCCGTATGAGCTCGGACAGACCAAAGGTGAAAATCACGAAGTAGATGCCACGCAAGCGCAAGGTGGACACACCGACCACCAGAGCCACCAGGCCGGAGATGAGCGCGGCCAACAGCAGCACCAGCGGCCAGGCCAGAGCCTCGCCCAGGACGGCCACGGTGTAGGCGCCAATACCGAAAAATGCGACCGACGCCAAAGAAATGAGCATAGTGGGGCCAGAAAACAGCGCCCAAGCTGTTGCCAATATCAGGAACATCAACAGGTTGATGGTGAGCGACATGGCATAGCCGCCTCCCATCACGGGCACCAGCGCCGCCGCAGCAAGCCCGGCCACCAGCAGAACAACACCCAGGATCGAGGCGGGTTTCATGCAGCCGCCCTCCCGAAGATTCCTTGCGGGCGGAAAATAAGCACCAACAGGAACAAGGCGAAGTTGACGGCCACGGTAAGGCCGGGGTCGACGTAGGTGGCCACAAAGCTTTCGGCCAGGCCCAGCAGCAACCCAGCCACCAGCGCACCTGCCAGGTTACCCACACCACCCATGATGATCACGATGAGCGCCTTCATGGTGAACAGCACCCCCATGGAGGCGTTGAAAGTCATGAACAGGCTCACCAGCACACCACTGGCGGCCACAAGGGCGCCACCCACCGCAAAGGCCAAGGCGGCGATCTTGCGGGTGTCGATGGCCACCAGTCGTGCGGCGTCGGGGTTTACGGCCACGGCACGAATGGCCGTACCTTGCCTGGTGAACCGCAGCAACAGGTACAAACCCACGCCCAGCACCACAGCAAACAACAGCGCCAGAATGCGGTTGGCCGCCACTGGACTGCCGGCGATGTTGAAGACCGCATTGAGGAAGGAATAGTTGAAATAGCTGCCGCCAAAGAGCACCAGCACCACGCCTTCGATGATGAACAGCAAACCAAAGGTAGCGAGGATGCTGTCGACTTCGAGAGCGCCCCGATTGGGCGCTCGCCGCACGAGCGGATACATCAGCAATTGATACACCAGCCAATGCACCACAAAGGCTGTGGGTGCGATCAGCAACAAACCCCAGAAAGGAGTGATGCCAAGCACGGTGAATAACCAATAGGCGGCGAACGCGGCGGCAATCAGGAACTGCCCGTAGGACAGGTTCATGATGCGCGCCACCCCATACTGCAAGGTGAGGCCCAGCGCGATGAGCGCATAGACCCCACCCACGGTGAGACCGTTGATCACGGCGTCAAGAAACGGCACGGGGAATCTCCCGAACTAGACTCGATGAAAAAGTTTATTTTTTCCAGTCGGGCTTGGGGAACACCACATCGACGGCACCGTCGCGCTGCGGGCCCACGGCCTTGAACTCACCATCTTGCCATTGACCCACCAGCCAACCTTGGTCGTAATGACGATTGGCCAGATTCATGGGCCCCACAATCGTGTCGTAGGTGCCTTCGGTCATGGCTTTGGCAATGGCTTCGCGATCGATCTTGCCCACTTTCTCGATGGCTTGTTGCAGCACCTGCAGGCTGGCGTAGGTAACGGGGCTCAGCCAGCGGTCGGGCTCTTTGCCAGTGACCTCTTTGTGGGCCGCGAAGTATTCCTGCATGGCTTCGCTGTCGAAGTCGAGCCCGCCAGTGCCCATGACGCCTTCGGCGTTTTCACCAAAACGATCTTTGTAGAGCGGGAAGGCGGTGCCCACGGCGGTGTAGAACACCGGCGGGTTCAGATCGAACTGGATGGCAAGATCGGTGAGCGCGATGGTGTCGGGCGGATAGCTGAACGCCAGAAAGGCTTCGGGCTCGAGACGACGCACCTCATTGATGATGGTTTGCATATCTTGGCTACCGGGCGGATAGCTCTGGCGATACACGATGTCGAAGTTGGCGGCTTCGAGCCCCTTGGCAGCGGCGTTGGCGAGCTCGATACCGAATTGGTCGGCCACGTTGACCATCGCGACCCGGCCTTCGATTTCGCCTTTCTCGCGCAGATCAGTGAGGACGTCGACGATGCCGTCGGCGTAGGCGGCCGAAGTGCTGGAAAAGTAGAAGGCGTTGGGCCAGCGCTCCACCAATTGCGGAATGCGGTCGGACACGGAAGTGACCGAGAGTTGCGGATACCCGTAGCGGTCGAAGATGGGCCCGGTGGCCAGACTCAATGCGGTACCCCAGGGCGGCAGCACGAAATCGACTTCGTCTTGGTTGATGAGTCGCTCGATGGCGCGTACGGCTTCTTCGGAGTTACTGCGGTCGTCGTATTCGATGACCTCGATCTTGGCCCGCTTGCCGTCGGCCAACTTGAGACCACCGGCCTCGTTGACCTGATGAACCCAAAGTTCGTAATTGGGAATGAGGGTTACGGAAGCGCCACCGGCATAAGGGCCGGTTTTGGAGATGGCGTAACCGATCCGGACTGTGTCTTGGGCAACGGCTGGCATGGCGCCGGCCATGGCCAACGCGACGGCTGCCGCCGTGCCTTTGATGACATTGGACAAAGTTGACATGCAGACACTCCATTGTGGACAACCAGGAACAACCACAAGGCCGAACTCAAACAACAAGCCGGCCACAGCCTACCAAAACTGTTATGCAAGGTAGCACAATAGTTTAGGGGGTATCGCGGCCGAATCACTTCAGGGATAACGCCTATTGGCGAGCGGCCTTGGCACTCCTTGCCTACAATTGCCCCGCCAGGGTCGGGCGTGGACGGGCAGCGAACCTGGCTTCAACTCGAGCGTGCCCGGCCGGTTTCTTTCTTTTGCCATGAACCAGCGCGTGATCGCGCATCTCGACATGGATGCCTTTTTTGCATCCGTGGAACTTCTGCGTTACCCCGAACTACGTGGTCACCCCGTGGTGGTAGGCGGTCGGCGTACACCCTCTCCTACCGTCGATGAGCAAGGCAAACGTCAATTTGCCCGCCTGCGCAACTACGCAGGTCGCGGCGTGATCACCACCGCCACGTATGAGGCCCGCCAGCTCGGCGTTCATTCCGCGATGGGTCTGATGCGCGCCGCTGTCTTGGCCCCCGACGCCATTCTGCTGCCCGCCGACTTTGAAGCCTATCGACAGATGTCGCGCCGCTTCAAGGCCGCGGTGGCTAGCCTCACCCCCGTGATCGAAGATCGTGGCATCGACGAAATCTTCATCGATCTCACCGGCCACCCGGATGTCGCCCAGGGAGATGGCGAACTGCGCCTGCAGCGCGGGGCTGCCCTGGCGCGCCGCCTGCAACAAGCCGTGCACGAAGCCACCGGCCTCAGTTGTTCGCTGGGCATTACGCCCAACAAGCTGTTGTCGAAACTGGCGTCCGACCTGAACAAGCCGGGTGGCGTTACCGTACTTGAACTG
>JAJUJN010000374.1 GCA_029265335.1 Alcaligenaceae bacterium | reverse complement strand
GTCTGCGTGCAGCCCGGCCCGGGCTCACGCTGTCCTCCGACTTCATCGTGGGCTTTCCCAGCGAAACCGCCGAAGACTTTCAAAAAACCCTCAAGCTGATCGAAGACGTGGGCTTCGATCAATCGTTTTCGTTTGTGTATTCACGTCGGCCCGGCACGCCCGCCGCCGATCTGGTCGACGACACACCGCAAGACGTCAAACTCAAGCGGCTGCAACAACTGCAAGCGCTGATCAACGAACAGGCAGCAGCCATCAGCAGCGCCATGGTAGGCAAGCCCCAGCGTATCTTGGTTGAGGGCTATTCCAAGCGCAGCCAAAACGAACTCATGGGTCGCACCGAGAACAACCGGATTGTGAACTTCCCCGCCCCGCCCCGACTCATCGGCCAGATGATTGATGTGCGCATCACCGAAGCCAAGGCTCACACCCTCCGCGGCGAGGTCGTCACCGCAGAAACCTCTACGCTGCAGCACAACCCTGCCACAGGCGCATGAAGCAGAGCCCACAACGTCAGCGACAACGCTCGCATTCGACCGTGGTTCATCTCGACGGCGACAACACCCAATTGGCCAACCTGTGCGGTCCGCTCGACGAAAACCTCCGTCAGGTGGCGGCCGCCTACGATGTGGAAATCGCAAGACGTGGCAACCGCGTGTCGTTGAATGGTGCCCGCGCCGACGCAGCCGCCACCGCCGTGGATTTTCTGCATACGCGGGCGCGTCACATGCCCCTCTCGGTAGACGACGTACAGCTGGGGCTGGTTGAGCTCAAAGCCATGAAGCGACACTCACCGAAGGCCCGATCAGAGGAAGTGTCCGACGAAAGCCCAGCCGCGCTCGTCACTCCCGATCTTGGCGACGAAACCATCGTGCTCAAAACTCGTCGCAGCGATTTGCGACCGCGCACTCCCCGCCAGCATCATTATCTCAAGAGCATCCTCACCCACGACATCACCTTTGGCACTGGCCCTGCAGGCACGGGCAAAACCTGGTTGGCAGTAGCCTGTGCCATCGACGCCCTCGAACGCGATGCCGTGCAGCGGCTGGTGCTCACGCGGCCTGCGGTAGAAGCCGGTGAGCGCCTGGGCTTTCTGCCCGGTGACCTCACTCAAAAGGTCGACCCTTATTTGCGTCCACTCTACGACGCGCTCTACGACCTCATGGGTTACGAGCGGGTGCAGAAGCTCTTCGATAAGCAAGTGATTGAAATCGCGCCCTTGGCGTATATGCGCGGGCGCACGCTGAACCACGCTTTCGTGATTCTCGACGAGGCTCAGAACACCACTGCCGAACAGATGAAAATGTTCCTCACGCGCATCGGTTTCGGCAGCAAGGCGGTGATCACGGGCGATCCCTCACAGGTCGACCTGCCACGTGGCCAAACCAGCGGGCTCCGCGACGCTCTTAAAGTGCTGCGCGATGTTCAAGGTATTGCCATGGCACGTTTCACCAGTGCCGACGTCGTGCGCCACCCACTGGTGGCGCGTATTGTAGACGCCTACGACCGCGCCTCGGCGTCATCCGACTGATCATTCCGCCATCGTCATGTCCGCAAAGTCTCGCCGAACTGGTGGCGCCGAAAAAGCCGCTACCGCCAAGCCACCAGCCCTGAGCCTGGCAGTGCAATATGCGGCGCCGATCGACGACTTGCCGCGTTGGCGGGTACGCGCTTGGGTGCAACATGTTCTGCGCGAACTGACCGCGCGCCAGGTGGCCAACCTCCCCCAGCGGCTCTCGCTCACCATCCGTTTCGTGAACCGTACCGAAGGTCGAGAACTCAATCGCAGCTTTCGCGATCTCGACTACGCTACCAATGTGCTCACATTTGTGTATGGCGCCGATCCGGAGGGCACCCTGCACGCCGACGTGGCACTTTGTGTGGACGTGCTCACTGACGAAGCGCGTGAACAGAACAAACCTCTGCTCGCTCACGCCGCCCATCTGGTGGCTCACGCCACCCTGCATGCGCTGGGCTATGATCACGAAGACGACGCCGAGGCCGAAGTCATGGAAAGCCTCGAAGCCGCCGTTCTGGCACGTTTGAAAATTCCCAACCCCTACGCTCATGACTGACCGCGTCCTGATTCTGCTCGCTTCCCTCAACATGATCCTGGCGGTGGGCGCAGGAGCTTTTGGTGCCCACGGGCTGCAGCAGCGCGTTTCGGCCGACCTGGTGGCGGTTTGGAATACCGGGGTGCTCTATCACCTGATTCACGCCCTCGCCTTGCTCATCCTGGCCGCGCTGGCCGCCCGCTTCGGCTCGCTCACCACCTGGGTCGCAGCTTTCATGCTGGCGGGCATCGTGCTCTTTTCCGGCAGCCTATATCTCCTTACCCTCACTGGCACACGCATTCTGGGCGCCGTCACTCCGCTGGGTGGAGTGTCATTCATGGTGGGCTGGGCTTTGCTGGCTTGGGCCGCCTGGCGCTCCGCCTAGCCGCAGGCGATCTCATGCAAGGGTTTCAACGTCGCAATCTGCCGCATTTGCTTTTGCATGCGCGTGAAACCCTTATGTCGCATTTTCGCCCCGTCCTCAATGAGGCGGGGGTGACCGAACAGCAATGGCGGGTGTTGCGTACCTTGAGCGAAGAAGGCGCCATGGAGCCCAATCAGATCGCCCGCAGCTGCCAAATCCTCAGCCCCAGCCTCACACGGATGTTGGCTGGCATGGAAGCCGCCGGCCTGATCGGAAGAAAACGGGTTGATGCCGAC
>JAJUJN010000389.1 GCA_029265335.1 Alcaligenaceae bacterium | reverse complement strand
GCCGCAGGATGCGGTGCACCGTGGGGCGCTCCATTTGCAGGTAGCGAGCGAGGTCGGCCAGGCGGTAACCTGTTTGGCCGTGCGTGGCCAGGGCGCGCAACAAGGCGGCTGCACGCGCAATGGCTTGGGTGCCCGAGGGGCCGGAGGTGGGAGCAATAGGCGGGGGCTTGGGCATGGTAGTCCAGAATACGGAATAAATCGGTGTTATTGTGCCGTAGCTTTTGCGACTATGTCGAGGCACATTTCTTGTTTTCTGCGAGGGGAGTTCGTGATGTCCCAATGGATCGGCAATGGCTACGAAAACTGGCCCACCGAGATTCTGCAACGCTCGTTCAACACCATTGCGGTCAGCGAGCCCCGGCCGCGCATACTGTGCGTTACCTTCAATCGGCCAGAGGCCGCCAACGCCTTCACCACCGAATCGGCGCATGAGCTCCACGACGTTTTCGCGCCGCTCGAGATCGTGCGCAATCATTTTCGGGTGGTGGTGCTCACCGGCGCTGGCGATAAAGCCTTCTGCGCCGGAGGCGATCTCAAAGAGCGGCGCACGCTCACCGAAGAAGAATGGGTGTTGCAACACGAGCTGATGGAGCGCACCATCCGCGCCATTGCCAACTGCCCGGTGCCGGTGATTGCCGCAGCCAATGGCGCTGCATATGGTGGCGGCCTCGAGCTCATGCTGCAATGCGATTTCGCTTACGCCGCCGATACCGCGCGCTTTGCCTTGCCCGAAACCTCGCTGGGCATCATGCCGGGTGCGGGTGGCACCCAAACCCTCGCGCGTGCCGTGGGCGAGCGCCGCGCCAAAGAACTCATTCTGGGCGCCTTGCCGTTCACGGCACAAGAAGCGCTGGAGTGGGGCGTGGTCAACCGAGTGTTCCCCGCTCAAGAATTGATGGAACAAACGCTGAACATGGCCGAACGGATTGCCGGCAATGCGCCCATTGCCGTGCGTCAAGCCAAGCATGCCATTCATTATGGTCTACAGTCCGACTTTGCCACCGGCATGATGTTCGAGCTCGAGGCCTATCAGCGCATGGTTCACAGCCAGGATCGCGTTGAAGGCGTGGCCGCTTTCAACGAAAAGCGTAAACCTCGTTTCCAGGGCCGTTGAGCGGTTCGAGCTCGGTTACCACGTCGCGGCGTTGGCAACCAGGTTGAGGCCGCAGTGGCGGAGCCGCCAGCCTCCGCACCTTCCAGCCCACGCAGCCGGCTCGGGCTCTTTCAGCACCTACCCGTCAGGAACCCCCATCAGGAAGCCCATCATGAAGTCGTCCAGCAATCATTCGCAGCAGCCAGTTGCTGCCAGCCCGTCTGCCATCGATGTGGTGGTTCGCGAGGTGGGCTTGCGCGATGGTCTGCAACTTGTGCCCTACACCGTCAGTACCGAGGTCAAACTGGCCTGGCTGCGCGCCGAGGCAGCCGCCGGCGTCAGCCACTTCGAAGTCAGTTCTTTTGTGTCGAAGCGCGTCATGCCCCAATTCGCCGATGCCGAGATTGTGGCGGCCGAAGCCATCAAGATGCCCCAGCTCAACGCCGGAGCGCTGGCGCTTAACGGTCGGGGCGCTGAGCGCGCCATCGAGGCTGGCGTGCACACCCTCATTTACGTGATCTCGGCGAGCCAGACCCACAGCGGTGGCAACGCGGGGCGCGATACCGATCAAGCGCTGGGTGAATTTCGCCAGATCATGGCCCGCGTGCGCGAATTACCCAGCAACGAGCGACCGCAGGTGCTGGCAGGTGTGGCCACCGCCTTTGGCTGCACCTTGGAAGGGCGCATTGAACCAACCCGCGTGCGCGAGCTCATGAGCGCCATGGCAGAAGAAGGCCCCGATACCATGGCGCTGGCCGACACCGTAGGCTACGCCCATCCGTCACAGGTGCGGCAACTTTGTCAGCAGGTCATGGCCGATATCGGCTCGCTCCCCCTGGGCGTGCACCTGCACGACACCCGTGGATTGGGCCTGGCCAACGCCTATGCGGCGCTGGAGGCCGGGGTAACGGCCTTCGACTCGGCTCTGGGAGGTTTGGGCGGATGCCCCTTCGCGCCCGGCGCCTCCGGCAATATTGCCACCGAAGATCTCGTGCATATGCTCGAGGCCGAAGGCCTGCGCACCGGCGTTGATCTCGATCGTTTGCTGGAAGTGCGCCGGCAACTGCCAGAATGGTTGCCCGATGTAGAGCTGCGCGGCGCGCTCGCCTTGGCCGGGCCGCCCGACTGGTCGCCGGCTCAGCGGCCTGCCTCCGCATAACCGAGCGTCACCCGCCTGGCTGAGTATACCCCGCTAGGGTTGCGCGCCGAACGGAAAGAGAAGAATCACCCGCCGAAGCGCTCGCGCAGCACGTTCTTCTGCACCTTGCCCATGGTGTTGCGAGGTAATTCCGACACCACATGCACGGCCTTGGGCACCTTGAAGCCTGCCAGCTGCTCCTTGACGGCAGCCTGGATGGCGTCGGTGTTAGGCGTAAAGCCCGCTTCCGGCACCACCACTGCGGTGACCGCTTCGCCGAAATCGGGGTGAGGAAGGCCGATCACGGCGGATTCCACGATGCCGGGCAGGGCGTCGATCACTTCTTCGATTTCCTTGGGATAG
>JAJUJN010000509.1 GCA_029265335.1 Alcaligenaceae bacterium | reverse complement strand
GGATACTGCTCTCCGAGGTGTTTGGCTGGCGTTTGGTGTTTCTTGGGGTGGCTGGTTTGGGCGTGATTTCCATGCTGCTGCTGGCCTTGTACCTGGATAAAATGCCGGGAGAAAAGGCGGCTCCCATTTCTACCCAGATACGCGCCATTGCCAGTGCCAAGATGGGCACTGCGCACCTGGCAACGATGTTCATGCTGGCCGCTCACTACACTGTCTATGCTTATTTCACACCCTTCCTGCAAACCAACTTGAATATCACTTTGAGCTGGGTAAGCGTTTTTTACCTGATTTTTGGTATAGCGGCTGTTTCGGGAGGGGCATTAGGCGGAGTATTGGCATCTCGCTTTGGGGTGCAAAGAAGCATTGTTTCAGTGATTGCTGCTTTTGTGATTGTTCTGTTTGTTTTACCGCTCTCAGTGTTTTCACTGGTGGTATTCATTCCGGTCATGATGTTCTGGGCGGTGCTGAGTTGGTGCTTCGCGGCGCCACTGCAGAGTTACCTCATCCAGGCCGACCCGCTCACATCCGATATTCAGCAGAGCTTCAATAACTCGTCAATTCAGGCCGGGATTGCCGTGGGTTCGGCAATTGGTGGCGGGGCGTTGAGCCTCACGGGCAGCGTGTCGAGCAACGCCTGGTTCGGCAGCTTGATTGCCATCGTTGCCTTGCTTTGCGCGCTGTTTTCGTTATCCAGGCCGGCGATCAAACGCGAAACCGACGATCACCTTTCCACGGCCTGATACCAACCAGGCCACGTGCACACGAGCACCGGTGTGCACTGAGCTCGCGGCCCCGGGCGGGCAGTTGGCGCTGCTGGAGCGCGTGCGGCTTTGGAGCAGGGCGTGTGCGTTATCCTAGACGCCCTCAGCAAGAGATACCACCACACGAGTTCACCCATGAACACCAGCAATAAGGTCTATTCCGGCAAAACCAAAGACGTCTACGCCTTGGCCAACGGCAATTTTATACTCGTCTTCAAAGACGACGTCACGGGCGAGAACGGCGTGATCGATCCGGGCGCCAACACCGTGATCGGGCAGGTCGAAGGCAAAGGGCGTCAGTCTCTGGCCATGACCAACTACTTCTTCCAGTGTCTGCGGGCGGCGGGCATTCCAACCCACCTGGTCCAGGTGGATTTGGAGCAGGCTCGCATGGAAGTGCGCCGGGCGGAGCCGCTGGGCAAGGATATTCACGGCACGGGTGGGCTGGAGTTTGTTTGTCGCACGCGCCCGTGGGGCAGCTTTCTGCGTCGCTATCAGAAGTACATCCGCGATAGCGAACGTGCGCTCGATTATCTGGTGGAAATCACCACCAAGGACGATGAACGAGGCGACCCACTGATCAACGACGACGCCATCGTGGCCCTCGGCCTGGTGGAACCGGCGCATCTCAAGCAAGCCAAAGACATCACCCGGCGCGTCTGCGGCATCGTGGAGGCCGAGCTGCGCGGCAAGGGGCTTGCCCTGATCGACATGAAGATCGAGCTGGGTCTGGTGGATGGTGAGGTGGTGGTGATCGACGAGATCTCGGCAGACG
>JAJUJN010000305.1 GCA_029265335.1 Alcaligenaceae bacterium | reverse complement strand
TGAAGCTGAAGCGCCCCGGGTCGTAGCCCCGTGCCCGCGCCTCGGGTACACCAGCAAAAAGCTCACGAATAGGCGTAAAGAGACCTGTGTAGGTGGCTGGATTGCTGCGCGGCGTGCGACCAATGGGGCTTTGGTCGACGTTGATCACCTTATCGATCTGCTCGAGCCCGTGCACGCTCTGGTAGGGAGCAGGCTCCGCCTGGCTGTTGTGCAAACTGCGCGCGGCCAGGGTGCCGAGCGTGTCGTTGATGAGCGTAGACTTGCCCGAACCCGACACCCCGCTCACGCAGATCAATCGACCGATAGGCAGTTGAAGGTCGACCTGCTTGAGGTTGTTGCCGCTGCAGCCCAGTAATTGCAACCAGCCCGAGGAGTCGCCTTCCGGCTCGCCGTTGCGAATGACGGGGGGCAAAGCCACTTCGCGTCGTTGCGGGATCGCCAGTTGGCGTGCCCCCGTAAGGTACTGGCCTGTGAGAGATTCTGGGTGGGCGAGTATTTCTGCCGGTGTGCCGGCCGCCACTACCCGGCCGCCATGTTCGCCGGCGCCCGGCCCCATATCTACCACATGGTCGGCGGCCAGAATCATATCGGCATCGTGTTCCACCACAATCACGCTGTTGCCGAGGTCGCGCAAGCGCTGCAGCGTCGCAATCAGCCGATCGTTGTCGCGCTGGTGAAGACCGATCGATGGTTCGTCGAGCACATACATCACCCCGGTAAGCCCCGAGCCGATCTGGCTGGCCAGGCGGATGCGCTGGGCTTCACCGCCGGAAATGGTGGCTGCGCTGCGATCGAGCGACAAATAACTGAGGCCCACATCGTTGAGGAAGGCGAGGCGCGACACGATTTCACGAACGATGCGTTGCGCGATTTCTTCGCGTGAACCGGAAAGGCGCAAGTCTTCGAACCACGCCAGGCAGGCCGAGAGCGGCATGGCTTCTACCTGGTAGATGGCCAGGCTGTCTTCGAGGGCGGCATTGTCGGAGCCGAGTAGAACGTGTCGAGCCTCGGTTCTGAGGCGCGAACCCTGGCAGTCGGGGCAGGTTTTTATATGCCGGTACTTGCCGAGCTCTTCGCGCACCGCGGTGGATTCTGTGTCGTGCCAGCGCCGTTCCAAATTGGGAATGATGCCTTCGAAAGCATGCTTGCGAACCGTGCTGCGGCCTTTTTCGCCCAGATAGGTAAAGGGAATTTCGGTGTCGCCAGAACCATACAGAACGGCTTGCTGCACCCCCTCGGGCAGATCTTCGAATGGTGTGTCGAGGTCGAAGTCGTAGAAGGCTGCCAGGCTGCTCAGCATCTGGTGGTAGAACATATTGCGCTGATCCCAGCCGCGGATGGCACCCGCCGAAAGGCTGAGCTCAGGAAACGCCACCACGCGGCGCGGATCGAAGAAGGTGACGGTGCCCAGCCCGTCGCAGGTGGTGCAGGCCCCCATGGGGTTGTTGAAGCTGAACAAACGGGGTTCGAGCTCGGGCAAGCTGTGGTTGCACACGGGGCAGGCGTAGCGGCGCGAATACAGATGCTCCTCGTTGCTGTCGAGTTCGAGCACCAGAGCGCGGTCGTCACCCAGGTCGAGCGCCACTTCCAGGCTTTCGGCCAAGCGCTGTTCCACGCCGGGGCGCACGCGCAGCCGGTCCACTACCACGTCGATGTCGTGCTTCTCATTCTTGCGCAGCGGTGGGAGCGAATCGATTTCCACCAGCTCACCGTCGATGCGCAGGCGCACAAAACCACGGGCCTGGAGGCTCGCGAACTCCTGCTCGAAGCTGCCTTTTCGGTTCCGGGCCAGGGGGGCGAGCAAGGCCAGCCGGGTACCCTCCGGCATGGCCATGGTGGCGTCTACCATCTGGCTCACGCTCTGCGCCCGCAGTGGCAACAGATGTTCAGGGCAACACGGCGTGCCCACACGCGCGTAGAGCAGGCGAAGGTAATCGTGAATTTCGGTGACCGTACCCACGGTGGAGCGCGGATTGTGGCCAGCCGACTTCTGTTCGATGGCGATCGCCGGCGACAATCCTTCGATCAGATCGACATCCGGCTTGTCCATCAGTTGCAGGAACTGGCGCGCGTAGGCCGAAAGGCTCTCGACGTACCGCCGTTGCCCCTCGGCATAGAGCGTGTCGAAGGCCAGCGATGACTTGCCTGAGCCCGACAGGCCGGTAATGACGATGAGTCGGTCGCGAGGGAGATCGAGCGAAATGTTCTTGAGGTTGTGGGTGCGTGCACCCCGAATCCGGATAACTGCCATGGAAGCTTGGTGTCGCTCGTGCAAACCTATGATTATAAAGACCTGAGACCATGCGCGCCGGGAAGCGTTCACTTTGTCGTGCGGGGGGAGCGCACATTGCATCCTGCAACCTGGGGGTCGAGGCAGAGGGGCAGGCGGCTTGGTACTATAGCGGGCTGCACTTCATCTGCTGTCGGTTAGCTCATCGATGTCATCACCCAACCTCGCCCGCATGACCCCCGACGAACGGCGCGCCAGTGTGGCGCTGGCCGGTTTGTTTGCGTGTCGCATGCTGGGCCTTTTTCTGTTGTTGCCCGTGTTTGCCGTTGCGGTGCAAGGGCTGCCCGGTGGCAACGATCCGGCTCGCGTGGGCCTGGCGCTGGGCATGTATGGGCTCACCCAGGCAGTGCTGCAGATTCCATTCGGGCTGGCCTCCGATCGCTGGGGCCGCAAGCCCATTGTGCTGATCGGCCTGGTGATGTTCATCGTGGGAAGCGTCATCTGCGCCTTGGCCAACGACATACTCTGGATCACGCTGGGTCGGGCCATTCAGGGCGCGGGCGCCATTTCGGCCGCCATCACGGCCTGGCTCGCCGATGTCACCCGCGACGAAGTCCGCACCAAGGCCATGGCCATGGTGGGTGCTTCCATTGGGTTGGCATTTGCCGTGTCGCTGGTAGCCGCCCCACTCATTGTGGGCATGGGTGGTTTGTCGGGTCTGTTCTGGGTCATCACGCTGCTCGGCGTGGGCGCGCTGGCCGTTGCGCTATGGTGGGTGCCGGTACCTCCGGTATTGGGCAAGGCTGTTATGGCCCATACGCCCCCGGGCGCTGTCTTGCGTCAACCCGACCTCTGGCGCATGAATTTTGGCGTTTTCGCGCTGCACATGGTGCAGGTGGCGTTGTTCGTGGTAGTGCCTGGCCTGCTCGCGCAGCTCGGTGGCATGAATGTGGCAGAACTCTGGAAAGTCTATCTGCCCATCATTCTGCTGTCGTTTGTGGGCATGGTGCCGGCCGTGTTCTACACCGAAAGGCGCGGTGTGCATCGCCAGGCGCTGTTGGCGAGCGTGTTGGGGCTGGCAGTCACGTTGGGCCTGCTGCCTTGGGCCAGCAACAGCTTTGCGGGTCTGGTCGTGGCCCTGGTGGCCTTCTTCGTGGTGTTCAATAT
>JAJUJN010000263.1 GCA_029265335.1 Alcaligenaceae bacterium | reverse complement strand
GGCCGCCGGTAATGCACGTTAGATGACGTGAATATTGGTTGCTTGGGGACCCTTGGCGCCCTGGCCGGCTTCAAAGCTCACCTTCTGGTTCTCTTGTAAGGTTTTGTAGCCATCCATTCCCTGGATTTCGGAAAAATGGGCAAAAAGATCTTTGCCGCCGTCGTCGGGAACGATAAAACCGTAACCCTTCTCTGCGTTGAACCATTTAACTACGCCAGTTGCCATGCTGATAATCCTTGAAAAGTGGGCAAAGGTGCGATTGGAGCCCGGTGCGCTGATACGTGAAGGCACGACACGTGCAAAATCGACCCAGAGTGCTTTGGCAGCCCTTGCGGTGCATGCACAGTTGCGTTGCTACGCGGGGCGCTTGAGACCCCAACACAAAAAATATCGCCCCTGCCAGATGGACTGTCAATGCGGGGTTAACCCGATATAGCCCTGGGATCAGGATTGAAATGGAGCTTGGCGGAGGGTTCTTCGGCCAACATTTCTCGCAACGGCGCGGCCTTCGACCAACCCGGCCAATGCAGGGTGGGAGCCTTGCCGGACAAGCCTTCTTCGAGCAAATCGCTCAAGGTTTGGCCGCTGGAGGCGGTGAGCTTTTCGATCACTGCAGCCAGGTCACGATCGAGAATCACGCCCGGCCCAAGATCGGTTTGGGCCCAGAGCCTGCCGGCCTGGTCGAGCCACCAGTGTTGTACGGCAGCCACCTGGGCACCGGTATGCGAGACCAAATCGCTGGTGTCGTCGCTCAAACGTAGAATGTGCGGCGCCAGCGACAAATGCACATAGACACGCTGAGGGCCGTTCTGAAAATACCAGCAGCCGTCGGCGTCGCTTTGATAATTGCGGTTGATGAACGCCACCAACTGGGTGTTGACGATGGGCTCTCCGGGCTCGCCACGCAAGGCGCTGCCTTCGGGGTGGATATGCCATTCACCGCGTGCAGTGAGCGACAACCAGCCGTAGGCCGCTGGCACGTCGGGCCAGCGTTTCATGGCAGCGAGCACAGAATCGTCCATGCTTATCCTCGTCCGCGGTAGGGCGCCACGCCTGGATCGGGTAGCCAAATGCCCCGCGGCGGTTCACCGGTTTGCCAGAATACGTCGATAGGAATGCCGCCGCGTGGATACCAGTAACCCCCGATGCGCAACCAACGGGGCTGCAAGCACGATACCAGGCGTTTGCCGATGTTCACAGTGCAGTCTTCATGAAACGCACCGTGGTTGCGAAACGAGGTGAGGAAGAGCTTGAGAGACTTCGATTCGATCAGCCATTCGTCGGGCACATAGTCGATCACCAGATGGGCGAAATCAGGCTGGCCCGTAACAGGGCACAGCGAAGTGAATTCGGGCGCCGTGAACCGGGCCACGTAGTCGGTATCGGCATGAGGATTGGGCACACGCTCCAGGCTGGCTTCGTCGGGACTGTTGGCCGGCGGGGAATTTCGACCGAGTTGGGTGAGGCTGTCTTCGAGTTTCATGACGAACTCCAGGCATAAATCAGGATCAAGGCGGATGTTGCTTGCTGCCGGCAACCATTCTTTCAGGCGGGCAGCATGCCGATGCGTTCATCGCGCCGGCGCAGCCAGGCAATGACCGGAATGGCCAGCAACACCATCCAGCCTTTGCCGACCACTTGGCCCCAGGCATATTCCAGGCTGCCGAAAGCCATCGACAGAAAGATAACCGTGTCGACATAAAGGCCCACGATGCTCGATAAAGTCACGGCCAGCACCAAACGGCGGCGCTGCAAGGGTGTGTATACGAGCAGATCGGCGAACTCGGAGAATAGAAAGGCAGCAACCGAGGCGGCCACCAGCGATGGGGGAGCCACCCACCACGACAGCATGCCACCGATCAGTATGGCCACGATCGACCACCACACGCCGAGCCGGCGCTGTACGAGGTCGCGCAGTACCAGGGCCAGGCCCACCATGATCACGGCACTGGGCGCCATCAGGCCGGGCGCTACGGGAATCAAACAAGGCCCATCGGGTGGGCAAACCCAGCCAACGTTGTTGATCATCCAGTTGGCCAGGGGAACAGAAAGGGCAAAAGCCAGCATGAAGAAGAAGCCTTCACGCCGCCTCTGTTGTTGAAGAGCGGGGGACATGCACGACTCCAAGCAAACAGGCAGAACAGACCTGCGCACACTGCGGGGGCTGGCGGTGGCCGCTACGGGTGCGATAACCTGCGCATAGCACACAGCGCCAAACTCATGATTACACCGTATTTTCAAGGTTCTCGCCAGCTGAGTGCTGATTGGCGTGGTCGTCAACAATCATCGATGTAGAGGCGCTGCTCGACCATTCATGGAGAAACAACGGATGTCTAAGGAATTCGAAGATCAAGTGGCCATTGTGACCGGCGGCGCGTCCGGCATTGGTAAAGCGATTGTTGCTGAGCTGGTGGCGGGTGGCGCCAAGGTGCTCATTGCCGACTTCGACGGAGCCGCCGCCGCCCGATTGGCGGATGAGTTCGGTGAAAACGCCAGGGCTTTTGCGGTGGATGTCGCCGATGCGGCAGCCGTGGAAGCCATGGTGCACGAAGCCGAAACCCATTGGGGCGGCCTGCATCTGGCAGTGAACAATGCAGGTGTCTCCGGTGTCTCACAGCCGCTGGCCGACCTCCCGCTCGATAACTGGCGGCGGGTGATCGACGTCAATCTCAACGGCGTTTTCTATGGCATGAAATACCAGATCCCGGCCATGCTGCGGCAGGGTGGTGGCGCCATCGTGAACATGGCGTCGATTCTCGGCACCGTGGGCTTCGCCAATAGTGCCGCCTACGTGACAGCCAAGCACGCTTTGTTGGGTTTGACGCGAGCCGCGGCGCTTGAGTATTCCCAGCAAGGTGTGCGTGTGAATAGTGTCGGCCCAGCGTTCATCAATACACCACTGATCGAGAACAGTTTGAGTCAGGCCGAGCGCGACGCGCTCGTTGACCAGCATCCGATCGGCCGCCTGGGTCGCCCAGAGGAGGTTGCTGCGCTCACTTGTTTTTTGCTGTCGCGCCGAGCGTCTTTCATCTCGGGCAGCTACCATCTGGTCGATGGCGCCTACACGGCACGGTGACTTTCGGCGTGCGTCACGAGGAGGGTGCGGGCGGCTTGGCGATCACCTTGATTTCGAAGTCGTAACCGTATAGCCAGGTCACTCCCACCACGGTTAGAGTCGGGTAGGGCGCTTCGCCCCAATGACGGCCCACTTCTGCCCAGATGGTTTCTGCGGTATTGGCGGAGTCAACGATAAATGCAGTGACATCCACCACATCGGCGAAGGAGCAGCCGGCTTCCGACAGAATGGCGTTGAGGTTCTCAAACGCCTGTTGCACCTGCTCGGTCAAGCCCGATTGGGGCGAGCCATCGTCCCGGCTGCCCACCTGGCCAGATACGAACAGAAAACCGTTGGCTAGAATGGCGGGGGAGTAACGATTGCGCTCATAAAGCGCTTGCCGCTTTGGCAACGACACGACCTTCGGGGTGTGCATAAGATGAGCTCCAAAAAGCCGAGCCAGGTAATGGCTCGTGGAGCTACTTTAGGCATGCTGTCGGTTGGGATAAAGCCCCGATTCCCAACAACATTGTTTGGATTCCGCAAACACGCTCCCCGCAGGAGGGCTGCAGCATGGATCGTTTCGACACCATCCAGGCGTTTATCCGGGTCGTGGAAACAGGCAGCTTCACGCAAGCCGCGCTGACTTTGCAAACGAGTCGCACGCGTGTCACGCAGTTGGTGCAGCGCTTGGAGTCGCGGCTCGAGGCGCGCTTGC
>JAJUJN010000204.1 GCA_029265335.1 Alcaligenaceae bacterium | reverse complement strand
CTATACCTGAACTCAAGTAGCGCGGCGCCGGGCCGATTTGGCGCTGGCGCCAGGGGGCTGAGTTCGCTCGCGCATGGGGAAGCGGCACAGATCGGCCACCCCACATTCGTAACAACGTGGTTTGCGCGCAACGCACACATAACGGCCGTGCAAGATCAGCCAATGGTGGGCATCGAGCAGAAACTCTGCCGGCACTCGCTTGAGCAACGCCTGTTCCACTTCCAGCACGTTCTTGCCCGGCGCCAGCCCGGTGCGGTTGCTCACCCGGAAAATGTGCGTATCCACCGCCATCGTGGGTTGCCGAAACGCCGTGTTGAGCACCACGTTCGCCGTTTTGCGACCCACACCCGGCAGAGCCTCCAAGGCCTCGCGGGTGTCTGGCACCCGGCCACCATGACGCTCGACCAGCAAACGACAGGTAGCGATCACGTTTTTGGCCTTGGTGCGGTACAGGCCGATGGTTTTGATGGCTTCCGCTACCCCTTCTTCACCCAGCTCCAGCATGGCTCCGGGCGTGGGATACTGCTCGAACAGGGGACGGGTGGCAAGATTCACCGAACGGTCTGTGGCCTGCGCCGACAGCAGCACAGCAATCAGAAGTTCAAAGGGGTTACGGTATTCCAGCTCGGTTTCGGGCGACGGATTGGCCTCGCGGAAGCGCTCGAACATGGTGCGGATATCGGCCCGCGTCATCTTGCGACTCATGATGGGCGCATCTTGTGCCGACGCGCGCGGGCGCGAGCCAGCGCTGCCGCTACCGCAGCTCGTTTGGCCTCGGCCGGATCGCTGGCCTCGGTATGGGCGTTGGCAGTGTCCATAGGCTTCTGTGGCGAATCTGAAGCGGGTGCGGCTGAAGCCGTCTGGAGAGTCTTGGGCTCTGCCCCCGGACGGCGGCTGTGGGCCACGGCCTCAAGGCGTGCGAGTCGCGCCTTTCTGGCCTCGTAGGCGCGGCGGGCCTCTTGGGCGTCGCTGGTGTTCCACCAGCGCTCGGGCACAGCGGGCACCATGTCAATGCAATCCACCGGGCAGGGCGCCACGCACAAGTCGCAACCGGTGCAACGCTCGGGCAGCACGGTATGCATGCGCAGATTGGCGCCCACGATGGCGTCCACCGGGCAAGCCTGAATGCAGAGCGTGCAGCCGATGCAATGAGCTTCGTCGATGACAGCCAGCTGCAACGGGCCATGAGTGCCGCGATCGAGATCGAGAGGGGGTTCGGCAACTCCGAGCTCGCGCGCCAGCAGGGCCACCCCGACCTGGCCGCCCGGCGGGCAGCGATTCACGTCAGCTTGGCCATCGGCCATGGCTTCGGCATAGGGCCGACAGCCATCGAAACCGCATTTGGTGCACTGAGTTTGGGGGAGTAGGGCGTCGAGCCGATCAGCCAGGTGGAGGGGTTGTTCAGTAACGGTACTGGAAGAAGTGAGGGTCATGCTGTGTTGAATCGCCGAACAAAGGCGGTGACTTGCGGGCATATGTTCTGACGCCAGCGTCGGCCCGAAAAAATGCCGTAGTGCCCGCAACCTGGTGCGATGTAATGCCGCTTGTGGCTGGCAGGAATCGAGCTGCACAACCGGCCGGCAGCTTCGGTTTGCCCAAGGCCGGAGATATCGTCGAGTTCGCCTTCGATGGTGAAGAGCGCCACATCGCGGATGGCGGCTGGGTTCACCAATTCGCCGTTGACGTACCAGGTGCCCTGGGGCAAGCGGTACTCTTGGAAGACATCGCGGATGGTGTCGAGATAGAACTCGGCGGGCAGGTCCAACACCGCATTGTACTCATCGTAGAAACGACGATGCGCTTCGGCATCGTTGTCGGCCCCCTGCACCAGATGCTGGTAGAAGTCGAAATGGGATTGCAGATGCCGGTCGGGGTTCATCGATAGAAATCCCGCGTGCTGCAAAAAGCCGGGATACACCATGCGCCCATTGCCTGGATAGCGCGCCGGTACCGGATGCACCAGATGAGATTCGAACCAGCTGAACGGTTTGGTGCTCGCCAGGCTGTTCACCTGCGTGGGCGAGCGGCGCGGATCGATGGGGCCACCCATGAGAATCATGGAGCGCGGCCGACAGGAGTCGTTTCGGGCGGCCATCAGCGACACCGCACCAAGCACGGGCACGGTGGGTTGGCACACGGCCATGACATGGGTGTTGGGGCCAAGGTGTTGCAGGTAGGTCTGCACGTAATCGACGTAATCGTCGAGGCCGAAGCTGCCTGCGTTGCGCGGCACCATGCGCGCATCGATCCAATCGGTGATGTAAACCTCGTGGCGCGGCAGCAAGGCTTTGACGGTATCGCGCAGCAGAGTGGCATGATGGCCCGAGAGCGGGGCCACAATCAGCATGGTTGGGTCAGCTGGCCGACCCGCCGGCAAGTCGCGCCGAAAGTGCAGCAGGTTGCAGAAAGGCAGGCGCAGCACGGTTTCGGGATTTACCGCCGCAGCACGCGCGCCAATCCGAATTTGATCAATGTTCCACTCAGGCTTTTCGTAGGTTTTGCCCAGGCGATACAGCAGTTCGTATTGCGCCGCCAGGCGCCGCGACATGGGCGTGTAGGCGAGGGGGCTATAGGGGTAGCTGAATACTTGGGCGCCCACTTGGGCAAAGGTGGCCATGGGGGCCATCCACGAACGATGAAAATCCTGCAATTCGTACAGCATGCGAGGGACCCCGTGTTTGTGCAGTTGCGTTCTGCCGGCCTGGGCTGTGCCCTGACGGGTAGTGGGTGCGCCCCCAGCCTTGGGGTCGTCAGTGCCGCGGCAACAGAATAAGCTTATTGCTCAAAGTTATTCTAGTGCATGACAATTTTGATTCAACTGTAACTGTGGCGAGTGCGCAACGCGAGGTTGACCGCCGGCTCGGCAGAAGGCAGCCAGGGCATGCTACCAGTAGTTCTCCACCGCCAGGTTGCCGGGGCGACCCCGGCGCGGTGCGCGAAAGCCTCGATCTTGCAGCCGTGAACGCAGGTCGGTCACCATCTCGGGGTTGCCGCAAAGCATCACGCAGTTGTTTTCGGGCTCCAGCGGGGTGCCCACATGTCGTTCGAGTTCGCCGGTATCGAGCAAGGTGGTGATGCGCGCATTCAAGCAGTCGGGGTGGGCCACCCGCGTTACCACTGGCACGTAAACGAATTTATTGGGTTCTTCGCGACAAAACTCACCGAAGATCGGATGCTCGGGGTAGCTCCGCAGGGTTTCGGCATAGGCCAGCTCTTCGGGGGCTCGCACGCTATGCACCACGATCAGCTGTCGGTAGTCTTCCCACACATGGAGATCGCCGAGAATCGAAAGAAAGGGCGCCAGCCCAGTGCCGGACGACAACATCCAGAGATTGCGCGGCGTTTCTACGCCATGAGCAAAGCGCTCGGTGGTGAGGAAGCCGTAAGGGGATTTATCGACATAGATGGTGTCGCCCACTTCGAGGTGCTCCAGCGTGCTGGTGAACAACCCCCCTTCGACCACAATCGAGAAAAACTCCAGGAACTCATCGTAAGGCGACGAAACCATGGAATAGGCACGCCAGACGATCTCGTCGCTGCCAGGTGGCTTTACCCCCAACCGGGCGAATTGGCCGGCCGCAAACCGGAAACCAGGGGCTCGGGTGCAGCGAAACGAGAACAATTTGCCCGGAACCCAGGTTTGAACCCAGGTAATGCGTTCAAGGGTGTATTTGTCACTCATGCAGTGGTTCAGCGCTCCAGATGTTCGAGTTTATCGGTGACGTCGGCCCAGTCGTCGGCGTCGGGCAAGGGGTCTTGCTTGCGAGTGATGGCCGGCCATTGGGCTGAGAGCTCTTCGTTGATTGCGATGAACTTCATTTGGCTCGCCGGCAACTCTTCCTCGGGATAAATGGCATTGACCGGACACTCAGGGATACAGACAGCGCAGTCGATGCATTCGTCGGGATCGATCACCAGGAAGTTGGGCCCCTCACGAAAACAGTCGACGGGACAGACATCGACGCAATCGGTGTACTTGCACTTGATGCAGTTTTCGGTTACGACGTGGGTCATAAGCGGGCTCCATTGCAGGCGAAAAACAGGCCACCGCCTGTCGTACAGCCACCATTTTACCCTTCCAAGTCATTACAGCCCTGGATAACCCTGAGAGTGAAAGGGGTTCGGAGCCGTTTTCATGGTGGAAGAGGGCCAGGAGCTCTGCGGCGGATGCTTGGCCGCATTATGCTAAGGTTCGCGGTTATTCCTCGACTTTTTCTGGCTCTTCGTCATGCGTCATACCCTATCAACCCTGCGCAAACGCCTTGCAAGCGGACGCAAGCTCTCGATGCTCACCTGCTACGACGCCGGCTTCGCTCGCGTCATGGACGAGGCGGGCATTGATTCTCTGTTGGTGGGCGACACACTCGGCATGGTCGTTCAGGGGCACGACTCCACGCTGCCGGTCACGGTGGCAGACGTCGCTTATCACGTGGCTTGCATCGCACGAGGCTCGCAACGACCCTGGCTGGTGGCCGACATGCCTTTCGGCAGCTATCACGAAAGCCCAGAACAGGCTTTGCACAATGCGGTCATTCTGATGCAGGCTGGTGCCCAAATGGTGAAGCTCGAGGGTGGCGAAGAATATGCCGACACCGTGCGGCGCCTGGTGGCTGCCGGCATCCCAGTCTGTGCACACATTGGTCTTTTGCCGCAGCGGGTGCATGCCATGGGCG
>JAJUJN010000155.1 GCA_029265335.1 Alcaligenaceae bacterium | reverse complement strand
CCACGCCGGCCGCTTTTTGCGACTCCGAGGGAGCAGGCGCGGCGGGTTCTTCTTCTGCCGTGGAGCTGGCTTCGGTCTTCTCTTCTTTGACGTCGTCGGCCTTGGCGGCTGGGGCGGCGGCCTTGGCTGCGGTGTCGATGCGGGCTATGACTTCGCCAGCAGTGACGGTACTGCCGTCGCCCTTCACGATCTCGGAGAGTACCCCGGCGGCGGGAGCCGGCACTTCGAGCACCACCTTGTCCGTTTCGATTTCGATGAGAATCTCGTCGATCTCAATGGCTTCACCGGGCTGCTTTTTCCACTCGAGTAACGAAGCTTCGGAGACAGACTCGGACAGCTGGGGTACGACGACGTCTTGCATGGACATGAGAGTTTCCTTGTTTTTGAACGCTATAACCGATGTTGAAGAACCCTGGCATGCGGCGCGCCCGAGCCGGCACGCCGCAGTGTGGGGTCAGCGCATGAGAGCCACGCCTTTGAATTTGCCAAAAGCCTGCTCGATCAGCGCCTTTTGTTGTTCGATGTGCTTGGCCATATAGCCCACAGCAGGTGACGCCGAGGGCGCCCGGCCCGCGTAACCCAGACGCTGCCCGGCGCTCATGTTCTCGAACAGGTGATGCTGAATGTAGAACCAGGGCCCCTGGTTTTGCGGCTCGTCTTGCACCCACACCAGTTCCTTGGCATTGGGATAGCGCTTGAGTTCCTCAGCCAACGCCTTGTGTGAGAAGGGATAGAGCTGCTCGATGCGAATGATGGCTACCTCGCTGGCCTCGCGCTCGGTACGAGCATTCACCAGATCGTAATAAACCTTGCCGGAACACAGCAAGATACGTTTGACATCGTCGGCAACGATGGCACTGTTGACTTCGCCGATCACCGTACGGAATTGACCGTCGGCAAGCTCGGACAACGGCGAACCGGCATCTTTGTTGCGCAGCAGAGATTTGGGCGTGAAGAGCACCAGCGGCTTGCGGAAGGGCCGAATCATCTGGCGCCGCAGCACGTGGAAGATCTGCGCGGCATTGGTGGGCTGCACCAATTGCATGTTGTTGTCGGCACACAGCTGCAGGAAGCGCTCGATGCGGGCCGACGAGTGCTCGGGCCCCTGCCCTTCGTAGCCATGAGGCAGCATGAGGGTAAGCCCCGAATGACGCCCCCATTTGGCCTCGCCCGAACTGATGAACTGGTCGATCACCACCTGGGCGCCGTTGACGAAGTCGCCGAACTGCGCCTCCCAGATCACGAGCGTGTTGGGCTCGGCCGATGAGTAGCCGTATTCGAACGCCAGCACCGCCTCTTCGGACAGCACGGAGTCGATCACAGTGAAAGGCGCCTGCCCTTCGGCAACATTCTGCAGGGGAACATAGGTGCCGTCGTCCCAGCGCTCACGCTTTTGCGAGTGGAGCACAGAATGGCGATGCGAGAAGGTGCCGCGGCCGGAATCCTGACCGGTAATGCGCACCGGATAGCCCGAGGCCACCAGCGAGGCGAAAGCAAGATGCTCGCCCATGCCCCAGTCGAGATCCAGCTCGCCGCTGCCCATCTTGCGACGATCGTTGATGACGCGCTGGACGATGGGATGGACGTGGAAATCCTCGGGAATCGTGGTGATGCGTTCGGCCAGCCGCTTGAGTTCAGCCATGGGCACAGCGGTATCGGCAGCGTCGGTCCATTTGCGGTTGAGGAATGGCGTCCAGTCGACCGCGTACTTGCCTTTGTAGTCGGTGAGCACGGGCTCGATGGTGCGCTGGCCGTCATCCATCAGGCGACGATACTCGCGCACCATTTCGGCGGCGTCTTCCTCGGTAATGACGCCTTGCGCAATCAGGCGATCGGCATACAACTGGCGCGTACCCGGGTGCTGCGCAATGCGCTTGTACATGAACGGCTGCGTGATGGCCGGCGTATCTTGTTCGTTGTGCCCCAGCTTGCGGAAGCACACGATATCCACCACCACATCGTGCTTGAACTTGCTGCGGTAGTCGAGCGCCAACTGAGTGACGAACACCACGGCCTCGGGATCGTCGCCGTTCACATGGAAGACGGGCGCTTCGATCATTTTGGCGACGTCGGAGCAGTAGATGGTGGAGCGAGAGTCGCGGGGATCGGAAGTGGTGAAGCCGATCTGGTTGTTGATCACGATGTGCACCGTGCCGCCGGTGCCGTAACCGCGAGTTTGCGCCAGGTTGAGGGTTTCCATGACCACACCCTGGCCGGCGAAGGCAGCATCGCCGTGCACCAACACGGGCAGCACCTGCCCGCCGTCTTCGTCGCCGCGCCGCTCTTGACGGGCGCGCGCACTGCCCTCGACCACCGGATTCACGATCTCGAGGTGTGAGGGGTTGAAAGCCAGTGACAGATGCAGAGGGCCACCCGGCGTAGAGACGTCGGACGAGAAACCGTTGTGGTATTTGACGTCGCCGTCGGTCAGGTCGCTTTTGTGTTTGCCCTCGAACTCGGCGAACAGGTCGCCAGGCATCTTGCCCAGGATGTTCACCAACAGGTTCAAACGCCCGCGGTGCGCCATGCCGATGACCACTTCCGGTACCTTGGAGGCACCGGCCTGGTTGACGAGTTCGTCCATCGCGGCAATGAAGCTTTCGCCGCCTTCGAGCGAGAAACGCTTTTGACCCACATATTTGGTATGCAGGAATCGCTCAAGCCCTTCAGCTTCGGTGAGCTGCTGCAGGATGTTGCGCTTTTTTTCAGGGGTGTAGCTGGGCGTGGCAAACGTGCTTTCGAGGCGCTGCTGAATCCAGCGCTTTTGCACCGGATTCGACAGATGCATGAATTCGGCGCCAATACTCCGACAATAGGTTTCGCGCAGGGCGGCGATGATGTCGCGCAGCGACATGTGGTCGGAGGTGCTGAAATACGTGTTGGTAGCCGAATAGACTTTGTCCATGTCGGCTTCGGTAAGACCGTAGAATTCGGGCTCGAGCTCGGGAATTCGAGGGCGCTCCTGACGCTTGAGCGGATCGAGATCGGCCCAACGTGAACCCAGCGAGCGGTAGGCAGCGATGATCGACTGCACATGAACCTGCTTGCTGGCAATGGCCAGATCGGCTTCGCCCACGCGGGCTACCAGAGCATTGGCGCGGGCCCTTTCAGCAAACGATTGGATGATGGGTGCGTGACGTTGGTCGCGCTGACCTTCTTTGCCGCCGGGGGCGGGCTGCAGTTGCAGCTGGTCAAAATATTCTCGCCAGTTCTCTGAAACGGAACTGGGATTGTCGAGATAGGCCTCGTAGAGCTCCTCGACGTAGGGCGCATTGCCGCCAAAGAGATAAGAAACCGAAAGATTATCGGAAAAGTTGGACATTCGACGCTTCACCTATCGGGTGCTTCACCCGTATTCGATGCAGGAAAACCTTCCGCGACACGGCCAGACCGAATAGCGGATAGCAAGTTGGAGCAGAAGGCGGCTAGTGCCGGAAACCCCGGCCGGGCCATGTGGCCCAAACATTACTACCCCGTAAGGATACCACCCGTGTCCAGCGGATGGAAAAAAACCGCCCCCCTGGGGGGACGGTTTTGCAGGAAACAGACAGTACGATCACCGATCGGCGATTTTCTTGACCTTGCGGGGTGCCGGGCCGGTGTAAAGCTGACGCGGGCGACCGATCTTGAACTCGGGATCGGACAGCATTTCGTTCCATTGCGCAATCCAGCCCACCGTGCGCGCCAGGGCAAAGATCGCGGTGAACAGCGAGGTGGGAATGCCGATGGCACGCTGCACGATGCCGGAGTAGAAGTCGACGTTGGGATACAGCTTGCGCTCCACGAAGTAAGGATCTTCGAGAGCGATGCGCTCCAGCTCCATGGCCAGCTTGAACAGAGGATCGTTTTCAAGACCCAAGGCCTGCAGCACTTCTTTGCAGGTTTCTTGCATGAGCTTGGCACGCGGGTCGTAGTTCTTGTACACCCGATGGCCAAAGCCCATCAGGCGCACGCCCGAGTTCTTGTCTTTTACCTTCTCCATGAACTCGCCAACCTTGGCCACGCCGCCGTTGGCCTGGAGCTCTTCGAGCATCTGCAGGCAGGCTTCGTTGGCGCCACCGTGCGCCGGGCCCCAGAGGCAAGCCACGCCGGCCGCAATCGCGGCAAACGGGTTGGTGCCCGACGATCCGCACAGACGTACCGTGGAGGTAGAGGCGTTCTGCTCGTGATCGGCGTGCAGGATGAAGATGCGATCGAGCGCACGCTCAACCACTTCGTTCACTTCGAAATCTTCGCAAGGATTGGCGAACATCATGCGCAGGAAGTTGCCGGTATACGACAGATCGTTGCGCGGGTAGATGAAGGGCTGCCCCAATGAATATTTGTAGGCCATGGCCACCAAGGTGGGCATTTTGGCAATCAAGCGGATGGCCGAAATATGACGATGCTCGGGGTTATTGATGTCGGTGGAGTCGTGATAGAAAGCCGACATACCGCCCACCAGGCCCGTGAGAATGGCCATGGGATGCGCGTCGCGACGGAAGCCACGCAGGAACGTATGCATCTGCTCGTTCACCAAGGTGTGGCGCGTGACCTGATTGTCGAAATCGGCCTTCTGCTCGGCGTTCGGAAGTTCGCCGTTGAGAATCAGATAGCAGGTTTCGAGAAAGTCGCAGTTAACGGCAATTTGCTCGATGGGATAGCCGCGATACAGCAGCTCGCCCTTGTCACCGTCGATATAGGTGATGCCCGATGCACATGACGCCGTGGACAGAAATCCAGGGTCGTAGGTGAACATATCGGTTTGAGCGTACAGCTTGCGGATGTCGATGACGTCCGGCCCTACCGAACCTTCGTATACCGGAAATTCGATGGTTTCGTTGCTTCCGGAGATGGACAGCGTGGCCTTCTTGTCGGATAGATTCATGGGGGTGCTTCCTATGCGTAAAAAATCAGGCAGAGCGCAGGCGCGCCAGCATCTGGTGGATGGCAGGCGTGTCAAGCTCGCCTTCCGGCTCCTTCCGAGCCAGTAAAAGATCGAGCAACTGGTTGTCGTCCAGCGCCAACAGGGCGCTGAGCGTGGCCACGTCGGTGTCGGTCAGCTCCTGTTCGTGGGCGTCGAGGAAACGAGTGATGATGAGATCATTCTCGAGCATGCCCCGACGCGCACGCCAACGTAGCCGAACGCGATCGCGCGGATCGAGCGGCTTGCTGCCCATCAGATGGTACGACGAACCAGCATCTCCTTGATCTTGCCAATGGCCAGCGCAGGATTCAGCCCTTTGGGGCAGGTCTCTGTGCAGTTCATGATGGTATGGCAACGGAACAGGCGATAGGGATCGTCGAGATCGTCGAGGCGGGAGCCAGTGGCATCGTCGCGGCTGTCGGCAATGAACCGATAGGCCTGCAACAAACCAGCGGGGCCCACGTATTTGTCGGGGTTCCACCAGAACGACGGGCAAGCGGTGGAACAGCAGGCGCACAGAATGCATTCGTAGAGGCCGTTGAGTTCGTCGCGGGCTTCGGGCGATTGCAGGCGCTCACGCTCGGGCGGGGGCGTCTCGTTGATGAGATAGGGTCGCACCGAATGGT
>JAJUJN010000140.1 GCA_029265335.1 Alcaligenaceae bacterium | reverse complement strand
CTGGCTTCAGCACGGCTTTGGCCCGTTTGCGCAAACAAATCGGTGACCCGCTCTTCGTGCGCACGCGCGCTGGAATGCAGCCCACACCACGCGCCAAGAAGATGATCGCCAGCGCCACTCAACTGCTGCAAACGGTGGAGCAAGATATTCTCCAGGCGCCGCCTTTTCAGCCCGAAACCCTGGAAACTGAATTTAGGGTGGCGATGGCCGACGTGGCGGTGCAAGCTTTCGTACCCCAGCTCATGAAGCAGATCTGGCGAGAATCACCGCTGGTGTCCATCAACACGCTGATGCTGCCCCCAGGCAAGCTCGAAAATGCACTCGAAACAGGCGAGATCGATCTGGCCATCGGCTACTACCCCGACCTCAAAAAGGGCGATTTACTGCGGCAGCGCTTGTTCACCCATACCTTCGCTTGCCTGATCAACGGCGAGCGCAAATTAAGGAATGGCCGCTTGTCACGTGATGAGTTTCTGGAGGTGGGGCATGCCGTAACCGAAGCTCCCATGCGGAGCCAGGCCGTGCTTGATGAATTCCTGGCCCGGCGCGGGCTCCACCGCCGTATAGTGATTACCGCGCCCTACTATCTCACTTTGCCCCACCTGGTGGCCGAGCTCGATGTGATTGCCGTAGTACCCATTTCACTGGCCATGGCCTACCGTCAGAACCCGGCGGTCCAGGTGGTGTTGCCACCTTTCGTGCCGCCCACCTTCATCGTGTCTCAGCATTGGCATCGTCGTTATCACCTCGACCCGCGCAATCAGTGGTTGCGGCAGCATTTTGCGAACCTCTTCGATCAGCAGGACATCTGGCTGGATTACGCCCGGAAACTGTACGGTCGCCTTCCACTGCCGACAAATCATTGATGGCCGGTGGGCGCCCCGGCCGACTCAACAAAAATACGCTCACGCCTGCCAGCACCACGCATTGCACCAACAAGATGTAGCCACGCACCCCCATCACGAGCGAAATGCTGAGCGTGGCAGCTATGGCAAACATGGCCATGACTTTGGCGCGGCGAGAAATCACACCATGAGCATGCCAGTTGTGGATCATCGGCCCCAACTGCGGGTGGTTCAGCAACCAGGCGTGCAGGCCTGGGTGGCTGCGGGCAAACGCCCAAACAGCAAGCAACAAAAAAGGTGTGGTGGGCAGCAACGGCAGAACAGCACCCAGCAAACCGAGTGCAAGCGCCAATAAACCAAAGGCCAGCCACAGCAAGCGCATCATGTTCCGTTCCGAAACTGTCCCGACGATGTCGGCGACAGCCATTCACCAGCTTTCGCCATCATAAGCGAGCCAAACCGCGGGATAAGGCTCGGGTGGGCAACCACCCTTCCTGCGTTTCGAGGTCGGCCCCGTGCCGCTGGACGCGCCCGTTCTGATGCAAGTCAAGAAATCGGCAGGTAATGCCGCTCAGAGTGTTTCCTTTGCCCGAGCTTCACCTAGAATGATTAACGAGAATCATTCGCATGAATGCTCAAGGGAATTGTCTTGCAGGTCGATTTCAGCACCGGAGAACCCATGTCACACCAGCAACCACGCCATTTCAGCCGCCGCCAGGCCCTGAGCACCCTACTCGCCGCCGGCGCGGCATCCGCCTTGCCGGGCATGGTGCGTGCGAGCACTGCCAGCGAGGCCCGGCTCGCCCTGTACGGACCGCCGGCGGGCCCCACCATGACCCTGGCCTGGGCAGTGGCCAACAACGCCTTCGAGCCCTTGGGCCTGCCCGTGTCGCTCACGGTTTGGCGCAACCCCGACGAGCTTCGCGCCGGCCTCACCTCGGGCGACATCGATCTCTCGGTGGTTCCCACCCAAGCGGCCGCGAATCTTTATAACCGCGGTATGGGTGTGCGACTGCTGAACGTGATGACCGACGGGCTGCTCTATATTGTGGGCCCGGCCGACGGCCCTACCGGGCTGGAGGCCCTTGCCGGTCGTCGGGTGGTGGTGCCCTTCGTAAACGACACGCCCGACCTCATCTTGCGCGCACTGCTCGAACATCACCAGCTCCAGATCGATTTCGTTTCTGCGGGCACACCGGTGGAAGCCGCACAGATGCTGCTGGCCAAACGGGTCGACTTCGCCTTGCTGAGCGAACCGGCAGCAACCGTGGCTCAGCTGCGCGGCCGACAGGCGGGAATCAATCTGACTCGAACAGTGAACTTGCAATCTGCCTGGGGAGAACTCACCGGCCTCGGCCCGGTCGTGCCGCAGGCCGGCCTGGCCGTCACGCGCGGCTTCAGCGAGCGCCATGGCGCCCACTTGGGGCAGTTGCAAGAGATACTCAAAAAGGCCACCGCCGAGGTCCTGGCCAACCCGGACGCTGCTGCCGAGGCGGCTTCGGGTCCGCTCGAGCAGCCGGCCGCGATGTTGCGCCAGTCGATCCCCCACTGCAATCTGGTGGCAAAGCCGGCCAGCGCGATGCGACCCGCGCTCGAGGCCATGTTCGAACTCATGACTGCCGCCGATCCCGCGCTGTTGGGGGGTCATTTGCCCAACGACAACTTCTATGCCCTCTGATCTGGCGATTGCCGCCAAGCCATCCAACACCCGCTTGGGCCGCCTGGGACGATTTTTATGGTCAGCCTGGGCCGGCCTGGCCGCGCTCGCCCTGCTGGCAGCAGTCTGGCAGGCGGGACACGAAGCATTCGGCGAGTTCATTCTGCCCACGCCGCTCGCCACCCTCCAGGCGACCTGGGCGCTGTTGCGCGATGGCGAGGCGCTTGCCTTGCTATGGCTCACCCTGCAACGAGCCCTCTGGGGTTTTGCCTTGGCGATGCTCGTGGGTGGCATAGCCGGGATCATCGCGGGTTATTCGCCCGCCACCTTACGTTTGGCACGGCCACTGGTCACCGTGATGCTGGGCGTGCCGCCCATCGCCTGGATTGTGCTGGCCATGATCTGGTTCGGCGCATCGGCAGCCACCGTGGCCGTGGTCATCCTCATCGCCGCCACTCCCTTGGTTTTCATTGGTGCGGCCGAAGGCGTGGCCAACCGCGATCGCGGGCTCGACGCCATGGCGCAGGTGTTTGGCGCAGGGGCCACCCGGCGCTTTTTCACCATTTGTTTGCGGCAGATTGCCACTCATCTCTTCCCAGCCAGCATCATGGCCCTGGGCTCTGCCTTCAAGGTGGCGATCATGGCCGAGCTGCTGTCCAACGCGGGTGGCATCGGCGGCGCCCTGGCTCGCTCACGCGCCATGCTCGACATCGCCCAGGCCCTGGCCTGGGTCACCTTGGCCGTCGCGGCATTGATTGTGGTGGAATACGGCCTCATCCGACCGGTGCGAGCTGAGCTTGAGCGCTGGCGTGAAGCCTTGCAGCCCTGGGGAGTGAAACGATGACCGCTCTGGAGCTCCACGGTCTGGGGCACGCTTACTTCGGGCGCACCGTGCTGGCCGACATCAGTCTCTCGGTGGATGCTGGCGAGATCGTGGCGCTGGTGGGCCCTTCGGGCTGCGGCAAATCCACCCTGGTGCAGATTGCGGCCGGTCTGATCGACGCCCGCGAGGGGCGCATTACCCGTTCCTACCGGCGCCATGCCATGGTGTTCCAGGAGCCACGCCTGCTGCCCTGGGCTACTGCGCGCCAGAATATCGATTACGTGCTCAAGCTGGCAGGCGTGCGCACCAAAGAACGTCGCCAACGTACCGTGCGCGCCGCCGAACGTGCTCACTTCGAGCTGGACGACCTCGAAAAATATCCCGGCGAACTCTCGGGCGGCATGCGCCAGCGGGTTGCCATAGCGCGTGCGCTCGCAGTCGAGCCCGATTTCATCTACTTCGATGAACCCTTCACAGCGCTCGACGTGGCGCTCAAGCGGCGCATGCAGGATCTCGTGATTGCCGCTTCACAACAGGCGCGCTTTGGCGCGCTGTTCATCACGCACGACCTGCTTGAAGCCTTGCGTATTGCCCATCGGATTGTGGTGATGCATCCGGTGGGCCTGGGCATGCTGGCCGATCGCAGCCTCGCCGGGAGTCCGGGCTCCCGGCCTGATGCAGATACGTTTGCTACGATGCAGCAACTGTTGCATCATGACCCCGCATTTGCCCATATCCATGATGTCGACGAGCGTCGACGCGCATGAACCAGCCATTACTCTCGCAACGCCTCGCCACCACTGGCTATTACCTCACCTACGAAGGGCTGCGCCTGTTTTTTCCGCTGGCGGCCATCTGGGCAGCCACCTGGCCCCTGGCTTGGGTGCTGCTGTGGCATTTTCAATTGCCCTTCACCGAGCTGCCTTCGTTTCTGTGGCACGCACAAGAAATGATCCTGGGAGCCTGGGGCGCGGCGCTGTTGGGCTTTCTTACCACCGCTCCGCCCGAATGGACCGATACGCCACGCCTGCGGGGCAGCACGCTCTGGATGCTCGCGGGCTTCTGGGCGGTGGGGCGGCTGGCGGGCATATTTGGCAGCGACTCACTGCAATGGCTGTCTGCCGTGGCTGATCTGGGCTGGATGCTGCTGCTGTGCGTGTACCTTGCGTGGATCTCCGCGGTGCGACGCACCACGCGTTTGCTCAGTTTTCTGGGTTGGTTGATCGCACTTACCCTAGCTGCCACCTGGGCTCGGGCCGCCATGATCGCAGGAGCCACCCTCTGGGCGGCCGAAGCCTGGCGCTATACAGGGCTGGTATTCCTCGGTTTGCTCGCCCTGGCCTTGGCGCGAATCACAGTTCCCATTACCAACCGCGTGCTCGACCCGGCGCGCGCGAGCACCCCGTTTCGACCGCATCCGGGCAGAATCAATCTCGCACCTGGGCTCCTGGCGCTCGCCCTGATCGGCGACCTCCTCGGACTATCTCCCGCTGTCAGCGGTTATTTATGGATCGCCGCCGGGGCCGCCTTCATGGATCGGGTGGCCGAAGCATTCGTGGGCCGCGAAGCCTTTCGCGCCGAAATCCTGGTGCTGGCCGGGGCAGCCGCTCTGGCCGGGCTCGGTCTTCTGGCCCTGGGGGCCTCGCGTCTTGGAGCACCCTGGGGCGCAGGTGCCGCCTTGCATCTCTCCCTGATGGGTGGGCTCGGTCTGGGAGTGCTCGCCGTTTTTTCGCTGGCCGGACGACTCCACACCGGGCGAGATCTCGGCCTGGGGCTGCCCACGCGCCTTGCCTTCATATGCTTGGTAGCCGCGGTGGCCACCCGTGCCTTGCCAGCTATGGGCTTGATGCCCTGGCCTCCCGGCCCGCCTTACGCACTCACGGCCATTCTCTGGGCACTGGCCTTCGGTTTGTGGCTCTGGGAATACTGGCCCATGCTCAGCCGCGAAAGCCTCGGCCCCGGCGGCCTTTAACCCCGGCGGCTTTTAAGGTCGCGCAGCGTCCTTGCCCGCTACCCCAACACACTCACCCGGGAATACCCCTTGATTCGCTCGCTCTATAACTGGACCTTCTCGATGGCCGCAAGCCCCCAGGCTCTATGGGCACTGGCGTTTGTGGCTTTCATCGAGAGCTCGATCTTTCCGATTCCACCCGATGTCCTCATTATCGCGATGGTGCTCGCCACCCCCCACCGGGCATTTCTGATCGCCACAGTGGCCACCGTGGCGTCGGTGCTGGGAGGACTGGCCGGTTACGGTCTGGGTTACCTGGCCTTCGAAAGTGTGGGACGGCCTGTGCTCGAGCTATACGGCAAAGACGCTTACTTTGCCGATTTTCAAGCGCGCTATAACAAGTGGGGCGCCTGGGCCGTGTTGATCGGTGGCCTCACACCCTTTCCCTATAAGGTGATCACGATACTTTCGGGTACCACTGCTCTATCGTTACCGGTATTCATCGTATCGTCGATCGTTGCGCGCGGGCTGCGCTTTTACGTGGTGTCGTGGCTGCTGTGGAAGTACGGCGCCCCCATTCGGGTCTTCATCGAAAAGCGTCTGGGGGTGCTGTTCACGATATTTGTGATACTGCTCGTGGGGAGCTTTGGGCTGATACGATACCTGTAACGGATGG
>JAJUJN010000461.1 GCA_029265335.1 Alcaligenaceae bacterium | reverse complement strand
GGCGATGTATTTGTTGATCACCCGCGTCATGGCCGCCCGCAACCCGGTGAGGTGCGTGCCGCCGTCGCGTTGCGGAATGTTGTTGGTGAAGCACATCACCGTTTCGGAATAGGTGTCGTTCCATTGCAGAGCGAGATCGACCTGCACAGGGGTTCCGCCGGCGCGTGATTCCGAATTCACGTGGAAGATGTTGGGGTGCAATACGGTTTTGTTGCGGTTGATGTATTGCACAAAGCCGGCGGTGCCGCCGGTAAAGGCAAAGTTTTCTTCTTTGTCGTTGCGTTTGTCCACCAGGCGAATCTTCACGCCATCGTTAAGAAACGACAGTTCGCGCAGGCGCTTGGAGAGAATCTCGTAGTGCCACTCGATGTTGTTGAAGATTTCGGGGTCGGGCTGAAAGTGAACTTCGGTGCCACGACCATCGGTGTCGCCCATCACTTCCAGCGGCGCCACCCGTTCGCCCTGCCGAAACTCGATGAAATGCAGCTTGCCATTGCGGCGGATGGTTAGGCGCAGCCACTCGGACAGCGCATTGACGCAAGACACGCCCACGCCGTGCAGGCCGCCAGACACCTTGTAGGAGTTCTGGTCGAACTTGCCGCCGGCGTGCAGCTCGGTCATGACGATTTCGGCAGCGCTGCGCTGGAATTCGTCGTCGTGGTGGATGTCGGTGGGAATGCCACGCCCGTTATCGATGATGGACACCGAGTTGTCGGCGTGGATCGTGACCACGATTTCGTCGCAATGACCCGCCAAGGCTTCGTCGATGGCGTTGTCGAGCACCTCGAACACCATATGGTGCAGGCCGGTGCCGTCGGAGGTGTCGCCAATGTACATGCCAGGACGCTTGCGCACCGCCTCCAAGCCCTTGAGCATCTTGATCGAGTCGGCGCCGTAATCGGGAATTGGGGGGTTCGTATCGGTCATGAAGTTTTGAAATCTCGTTAGGAGCGTGCGGCAGGCAGAAAGCCATGGGCACGCGGGCGGGGCGGCACCATGCCGTGCCCGCCAGGGCATCCGGAGCGAGTGCTCAGATGCGCATGGGCATCACAACGTATTTGAATGCCTCGTTGTCGGGCAGGGTGAGCAACGAAGAAGAGTTGGCGTCGCCCAGATGAAAGCGCACTTGCTCGGTTTTGAGGTTGCTCAGCACATCGATGAGATAGGTGACGTTGAACCCGAGGTCGATGGGCTCGCCTTGATAATCGACTTCGAGCTCTTCAAAGGCTTCTTCTTGTTCGGTGTTGTGGGCGCTGAGGCGCAGATGGTTCTGCTCCAGCTGCAGGCGCACACCTTTGAACTTGTCGGAAGTAAGAATGGCGATGCGTTGCAGGCTGCGCAGCCAGGTTTCGCGATCGAGGTCGATCTGGCGCTGGTGCGCGGCTGGAATGACCCGACGAAAGTCGGGAAACTTGCCTTCTACGAGCTTGGAGAGAAACTCGATTTCGCCAAAGCGGAAACGCACCTGGTTGGCAGCCACCTCGACGTCGACGGGTTCGTCGGTGTCTTCGAGGAGCCGCATGAGCTCCATGATGGTCTTGCGCGGCACGATGATTTCGGTGGGCGCCTCGGGCGTGACGTCGGTGGCGAGGCTGAAGAGGGCGAGACGATGACCATCGGTGGTAACGGCAGTGACTTCGCCTTGCTGAAACACCAGCAACATGCCATTGAGGTAGTAGCGGATATCGTGCACGGCCATGGCGAAGTGCACCATGGCGAGAAGATGCCGCAGGCTTTGCTGGCTGAGGCGCAGCGTGACGTTCCAGGCTTCGGGCGTGGCTACCGTGGGGAAGTCGTGCGCCGGCAAGGTTTGCAGGGCAAAGCGACTGCGCCCTGCACGCAGGGTGAGCTTGCTGTCGGCGTGGTCGAGCACCACCTGTGCCT
>JAJUJN010000412.1 GCA_029265335.1 Alcaligenaceae bacterium | reverse complement strand
GGTTCTCGGCTCGTTTGTTGAGCGTCGAACCATTGATCGCCCAGCACGTTGATCATCACGGCCGGCGCCAGAAGTTCGGGCGCTGTGAGGGGCAGCCCCGCGAGCACTCGAGCTTGCAGCTCGAATTGGCTGACGCTGCAGCTGTCGAGGCTGTAATGACCACTATTATGCGGACGCGGCGCGATTTCGTTGACCAGCAGCTGGCCTTGTGCGGTGATGAAAAACTCCACGCACAGCACGCCAACATAGTTGAGACCCTCCGCCAACTGACGAGCCACCTGTGGGGCGAGTTCCAAGGTGGCCGCAAGCTCGGCGGGGGCGGCTACCGGTGTGCTGCAATGAAACAAAATGCCTGAGCGGTGCTCATTATGTGAGACCGGCAGGTTGACCACGGTGCCCGCGGCATTTCTGGCAATGACGACCGAAACCTCCAGGGCGAGGTCGTTCACGAAAGCCTCGAGTACACATGGCGGGCTGCCCATTTCCCGGAACGCGGCGAGAGCTTCGTCGCGGTTGCTCACCCGGCGTTGGCCTTTGCCGTCGTAACCCAGACGGGCCGTTTTGAGTACACCCGGAAAGCAGTGGTCGGGCGCCTGGCGAATATCGCGCTCGGCCTCCACCGGCACATAGGGCACCACACTGGCGCCCAGCCGCTGCAAGCTCGCTTTTTCTACGATGCGATCCTGCGCCACGGCCACCGCTGTGGGCGCGGGGGCCAGGGGGCGGCGGCTGGCGAGCCATTCCAAACTGGCTGCCGGTACGTTTTCGAACTCGATGGTGACGGCCGCGCAACGATCGGCCAACTGCGCCAAAGCCTGGGTGTCGTGGTACTCACCACAAACCAAGGAATCGGCCACCGCGCCCGCGGGGCAATGCGGGTCGGGATCGAGCACTGCCACTCGGTAACCCATGGCTTGGGCGGCCTGGCAGAACATGCGACCCAATTGACCACCGCCGATCACGCCCAGCCAACTACCGGGCGACAGATAGGTAGGTGAGGTTGTGGTGCGGAGAGTCATGGCGGCGGCACCTTCATGGCGCGGGCCGTGTCGGTCTGTTGCGCGCGATAGGCATCGAGTTGGCGGGCGAGCTCGACATCATGCACGGCCAGGGTAGCCACCACATGCAAAGCCGCGTTGGCCGCACCTGCCTCGCCGATGGCAAAGGTGGCCACCGGCACGCCCTTGGGCATCTGCACGATCGACAGCAGGGAGTCCTCACCACTGAGATAGCGTGAGGGCACCGGCACGCCAAACACGGGAACCGGCGTGAGCGCCGCCAGCATCCCCGGCAAGTGCGCCGCACCACCAGCACCGGCGATGATGGCCTGCAGACCACGACCGCGTGCGGCCGCTCCATATTCAACCATGTCGTGCGGCATGCGGTGGGCAGAAACTACGCGGGCCTCGAAAGCGATGTGGAACTGTTCGAGGATGTGAGTGGCGTGCTGCATGACGTTCCAATCGGATGCAGACCCCATGACCACTCCCACCCGCGCCGCGCTGTTGGCGGGTGAACTCATGTGAGAATACTCATTATTTTGTAGGAGAAACTGGGGCGCCGCCTGTTACCAGCCTGGCGCACCGCGCAAGAGAGCGATTTTACCCGCCACGCGGTATGCTTGGCGGGTTACGGTGGCTGCGCCGCTTTTTTTGAGTCTAGTTTCATGGATATCACTGCCGAAAATTTTGAGTCCGAGGTTCTGGTTGCCTCGCAGACCACACCCGTGCTGCTGCAGTTTTGGGCGCCCTGGTGCGGGCCCTGTCAAAACCTCAAGCCCATTCTCGAGAAGCTCGAAACTGAATATCAGGGTCGCTTCCGGCTGGCCCAGGTGAACTCCGACGACAATCCCGAGCTCGCCTCCTATTTCCAGGTGCGCAGCATCCCTTACGTGGTGGCTTTTGTGAACGGTCAACCGGTCGACCAGTTCATGGGCCTGCTACCCGAAGGCGAATTGCGCGCCTTCATCGACAAGCTTCTGCCGCCCGCCGAGAACGAAGGCCTCTACACACCGCCCGAAGCCGCTCCCGCCGACGAACCACCTGTGGCCCCCGAAGCGAGCCCACCCTCCGCCGAAGAAGAATCCCTGGCCGCAACCGTGGCTCAAAATCCCGATAACCTTCAGGCTCGGCTCGATCTCGCCCAGATGCGCGTTGAACGTGAAGCCTGGGCCGAGGCCATGGACGAACTGCTGGAAATCGTGCAACGTGACCGCAGCTTTGGCGACGACATCGGTCGGCTCACCATGATCGAAGTCTTCAAAAAAGCCGCCGATCACCCCCAGCTGGTTTCGAGCTACCGCCGCAAGCTCT
>JAJUJN010000410.1 GCA_029265335.1 Alcaligenaceae bacterium | reverse complement strand
GTATTTCTCGATCGTGACACGCTCTCACCGGAAACTCGGTTGCGCGATATTGGGTTTCCGCACGAGCTGGTAGTGCATGCGCGAACCGCGCCATCGGAAGTGAGCGAAAGGGTGGCCGACGCCGACATCGTCATCGTCAACAAAGTGCCCATGAGCGCAGACGATATCGCTCACGCCAAGAATCTGAAGTTGATCGCGGTGGCGGCCACTGGTACCGACAATATCGACTTGAAGGCATGCCAGCAGCGCAATATTGTGGTGTCGAATATTCAGGGTTATGCCGTGAAGTCGGTGCCCGAGCACACCTTCGCGTTGATTTTTGCCTTGCGTCGCAACATTCTGGCTTATCGCGAATCCGTGAAACGAGGGCGTTGGCAGGAAGCCCAGCAGTTTTGCTACTTCGATTACCCCATCAACGATCTCTCGGGGTCTACGCTGGGAATTATTGGCGCTGGCACGCTGGGCGAATCTGTAGCGGCAATCGGGCGTGCGCTGGGCATGCGAGTGCTGTTTGCCGGGCGCAAAGGTGCTGCCATCACCAACGACAAATACACGCCTTTCGAGCAGATGCTGGCCGAGAGCGACGTAATCTCACTGCATTGCCCGCTCAATCACGACACTCGCAATCTCATCGACGACGCAGAGTTCCAACTCATGCAACGAAAGCCGCTGCTCATCAACACCGCCCGAGGCGGTATCGTGAATGAGGAGGCCCTTGCTCGTGCCTTGCGTTCCGGCCTTATCGCGGGTGCCGGCTTTGACGTCACCCTGCCTGAGCCGCCCCCTCACGATCACCCGCTCATGCAGCTGCTCGATCAGCCCAACTTTCTGCTCACCCCGCACGTCGCCTGGGCAAGCCGAGAAGCCATGCAGGTATTGGCCGACCAGCTCATCGACAACATCGAGGCTTTTCATCGCGGCGAGCCGCGAAATGTGATTTCCCCAAAAAGCGCCTGAAAAGCGCAGACAATTGCTGCTGCCTCCACCACCCGGAAAACCGCCATGCGAGTTGTGATTGCGCCTGATTCGTTCAAAGAAAGCCTCAGCGCAACTGCAGTGGTCGATGCCATTGCCCAGGGCGTGCTCGACGCTGCTCCTCACGCCCAGATCGTACGCATGCCCATGGCGGATGGTGGTGAAGGCTCGCTGGAAGCCGTTTTGGCTGCCGGTGGCCAACGCCGCAGCGCGTCGGTGCATAACGCCAACCACCAGTGCATTGATGCAGATTGGGCGCAGCTCAAAGACAACTCGGCGTTCATCGAGGTTGCCCAGGTAGCCGGCCTCGAACAGATTCCACCCGCGCAACGTGATCCACTCCAAGCGAGCACCTACGGCGTGGGCGAACTCATCACGCAAGCGCTCAACGCCGGCGCCCGTCACATCGTGCTGGGGCTTGGCGGCAGCGCAACCAACGATGCTGGCGCAGGCATGCTCCAGGCTCTGGGCGTGCGCTTGCTCGATGTTCACGGCAAGGAGCTGCCGCTGGGTGGCATCAGCCTGGCGTCGTTGAGCAAAATCTCCACCGAAAACCTGGATCGCCGACTCAAACACGTCACTTTCGAACTTGCAGCCGATGTCTCCAACCCCTTATGTGGACCCGATGGCGCCACAGCGATCTTTGGGCCGCAAAAGGGTGTGAAACCCGAGCAGATCGAGCTTCTGGATAAAGCCTTCGCCAGATTTGCCGACGTCTGTGCCAGCCAATTCGGCACAGACGAACGTGACACCCCCGGAGCAGGGGCGGCGGGAGGCTTAGGCTTTGCCCTTAAAACCTTCTTTTCCGCCAGTTTCACATCCGGCGTTGAACGGATCGCTCAAATCGCAGGCCTGCCCTCAGCCATGAAAGATGCTGATCTGGTTTTCACGGGCGAAGGGCGGATCGACGCGCAAACCCTGTTTGGCAAAACGCTCACCGGAGTGGCGCGCCACGCGCAGCGCGAAAACGTTCCGGTGATTGCGCTGGCCGGCTCGCTGGGCCCAGGCTATGAGCGTTTGTACGAAGCGGGAATCACCGCGATGTTCAGCATTTCGCCGGGGCCGATCACCCTGGCGGAATCGCAGAAAAACGCCCGCGAATTCTTGCGGGCGCGGGCGAGAGACTGTGTTCGGATCTGGGGTGTGGGGCGCTCAAAGCTTGCGTTCCCTCTATAAACCAACGGGGCCGACGTCGCACATAAGTCGTACTCTGAAACATGTGAATAGGCGTCGAAAACCTCCGTATTTCCCCTGATTGCGGTTACAATCGACACCCCTCCCCAGTTGGGGCTCGGCTGCGCCTGAGTCACTGCGCGGCCCACCCGCGTGAACGGGCTATGCTCCCACTTGGTCGTATAT
>JAJUJN010000285.1 GCA_029265335.1 Alcaligenaceae bacterium | reverse complement strand
GGGCTCGCTGTGCATCATGCGCTTGGGCCCATTCACCATCAGGTCGCGCCGCTCGGGCAACACTTTGGCGCCCGAGTCGTAGGCGGGCCGCAAGGTAAAGTATTTCATCCAGCCGTCGGGTGGTGAGCGCAGCGGCCCATAGGCCGTGTAAGCACCTGCGTAATGCACCATCACGGCCTGCACTTGCATGGTGCCCACCTGGCCGCCGCCCTCCACGAACACCTGAAATTGATTCTGCGTGTGAAAATGTATGGGCAGCTCACCGGTGGGCGGTTGTTCCACCAGAAACACATTGGGCGCCCGGTGCGGGTCGTCGCCCGATTCCATCCATTCGGATTTGTAGAAGTAAGGCTCTACGCTGAGGATGCCGGGAGATTGCCGGCGACGCTTTGTAGCATGTTCCCTTGTGCCGAATATCACCATGAACCGCTCTGCTCACTTTGGCGCGAAACGCAACAGGAAGTTAGGCTAGCTGAGAGCGGTGGTTGCCGACGCAACGAGAATCCACAAAGTGGACTACTGAGGCAAGATGTTTCAGAGAACGATTCGAAGAGGCAGGCGGCGGTTCTGAGGTGGGGGCTCTATTCCGCCGTACGGCCAGGCTTTTGAGGGATGGGCCGGTGCAGCACTTCGCCGAGCGTGGCGTAGAAAGGGCCGCCCATCCGCGCCACCGGCCGCATGCCGACGCTGTCGAGGCGATTGCCGTCGTAGACTTCTTTGGATAGATGAAAAGCCAGCACTTCGCCGATGTGCAGCACATTGCCGCCACGGCCCAGCGGCAGAATATGCACCAAGCGGCACTCCATTTGAATAGGCGTGCTGGCAATGCGCGGCGGCTGCACGTGCGTGCTGGGCATGAGGGGAATATCGAGCAACTCGGTTTCGCTCTCGTCGAAAGCGTATTCGGCCGAGCTGGCATGCATCACTTCCAGTGTGGCTTCAGTGGCCACGTTCACCACGAATTCACCGTTCTCGCGCAGATTGGTGGCGGTGTCTTTCAGATGACCACCCCGGCTCATGATGTTGATGGCCAACATGGCCGGGTCGGTGGCCACATAATTGTAAGAACTGAAGGGCGCCGCATTCACGCGCCCGCCGGGGCCTACGGTGGTAACCCACGCCACCGGCCGGGGCACCACCGAACCCACGGTAAGACGATAGGTTTCGGCTGCATCCAGCTCTTTGGCATCGACCCGAACAAAATCGTGCACGGCGCTCCTCCGGCCACAAAAAAACACCCGGAGTAAAACCACGGGTGTTTTTGGCGAAGCACCAGGTGCTTCGGGGTGAATCTGGTGCCGGCAAGAGGAGTCGAACCCCCGACCTTCGCATTACGAATGCGCTGCTCTACCAACTGAGCTATGCCGGCGAAGCCAAGAAGTATACAACAAAACCTGCACTGCTCGTTTGGCCGCTGCGCGCCGACTCAGGAGCGTGTGACCCGCGTTTCGCCCGGCAGACTCAAGCCCTTGGGCAAGGGAAAGGACACGCCTTCGGGTTCACCCGGCAAGGTGCGTACCGAGACAGCACCGAGTGCCTTGAGACGCTCCACCACTTGTTCCACCAACACTTCGGGCGCCGACGCGCCGGCAGTGATGCCCACGCGGGCACGGCCTTCGAGCCAGACGGGGTCGATGTGATCGGGGCCATCGATGAGATAGGCCGGCGTGCCGCGCCGCTCGGCGACCTCGCGCAGACGATTGGAGTTGGAACTGTTGGCGCTGCCCACCACCAGCACGACATCGCATTGCGGTGAGAGCATTTTGACCGCATCCTGGCGGTTCTGGGTGGCGTAGCAGATATCGGCCTTTTTGGGCTCGGCAATGTTGGGGAAGCGAGCCTTGAGGGCCTCTACGATACGGGCCGTGTCGTCGACCGACAACGTGGTTTGAGTAACGTAGGCCACTTTGTTGGGGTCGGCAATTTGCAGGTGGGCGACGTCGTCGACGGTTTCTACCAGATGCATGCCCTCATTGGCCTGCCCCAAGGTGCCTTCTACCTCGGGGTGGCCGCGGTGACCCACCATCACGATCTCGTGACCCGCCGCCCGCATCTTGCTCACTTCTACGTGCACTTTGGTCACGAGCGGGCAGGTGGCGTCGAATACTTGCAAGCCACGTTCGGCGGCCTCGCGCCGCACCGCTTGCGACACGCCATGAGCGGAGAACACCACGATGGCGTCGGCCGGCGCCTGGTGGAGCTCGTCGATAAAGATGGCGCCCTTGCCGCGCAGATCTTCTACCACATGGCGGTTGTGCACGATCTCGTGGCGCACATAGATGGGCGCGCCGTGAATTTTGAGTGCGCGCTCGACGATTTCGATGGCCCGGTCGACGCCGGCGCAGAAGCCGCGCGGGCGCGCCATGACGATTTCGTTGGGCCCATTGAGGATGGCGGTGTCGACACCGCGTTCAGGTGCCTGGTTCATAACACTCCGAGAATAGCGACGTGGACCTGCAGTGCTGTGCCGGCCAACGGATGATTGAAGTCGAAAATGGCGAAGTCGCCATCCCAGCCCTTGAATACCCCAGCGTAACTGCCCCCACCCGGGGCAGCGAATTCCACCATGTTGCCAGGCTGCATGTCGGACGGGGCGTCGGCGTGCTGTTCGACCAACTGCCGGGTGAGCTTCTGTACCAGCTCGGGGTTGCGATCACCGTAAGCCTCGGCCGGTGAAAGCTCAAAGTCGAATTCTTCGCCTTCTTCGCGTTCGAGCAAGGGGGCTTCCATGCCAGGCGCCCACTGACCGCTGCCCATCTGCAGGGTGGCGGGCCGGCCAGTGAAGGTGTCGGCGAACACCTGCCCTTCTGCCGGGCCCGAGGCCAATGTGATGCGGTAGTGCAGCGTGAGGTACGAGCTGGGACCAACGCGCGGAAGGTGCGACGAATGGGGAGCAGTAGCCGAGGTTTGAGTCACGGAAGATGTCATGATGAATTCGAATCAACCCTTCATTTTAAAGGCTTACGCATGTCAGCACCCGCCGTTTCAGAATTTGCCGCGCTCCCGAACGAATCCAAGCCGCGCGACCGCCTGTTGCGTCAGGGTCCAGACGTGCTCACCGATGCCGAGTTGCTGGCGGTGTTGCTGCGCACCGGCATGCGTGGCCAGCACGTGTTGGCTCTGGCCCAGCAGCTGCTTTTGCAGTTTGGTGGCCTGCGGGGGCTGCTGGCGGCGGCGCCAGCACAGTTGGCGCAAACTCCTGGCCTGGGGCCGGCCAAGGCCAGCCAACTCATGGCCATGCTGGAGCTCACACGCAGGTCGCTCGCCGAGCCCATGCGGCGCGATACCCTGCTGAATCGGCCCGAAACCGTGCGCGAATATTGCGCCGCACTCCTCGGCCATGCAGACGTCGAAGTCTGCTGGGTATTGTATCTGGATAATCAATTACGGCTCGTGGCCAGCGAGGAATTGAGCCGCGGCACCCTGAGCCAGGCGCCGGTGTATCCGCGCGAGGTCGTGCGGGCAGCCTTGCGGCATCACGCGGCAGCGGTCATTCTCAGCCACAACCATCCATCAGGCCACGCCGAGCCGAGCCAGGCCGACCGT
>JAJUJN010000036.1 GCA_029265335.1 Alcaligenaceae bacterium | reverse complement strand
TTCCACATCGGCGGTGAGGTCGACGATGCGGCGCTCGGCCACGCGAGCCTTGTCGAGATCGGCACTGGCGATGACGATGGTGCCATCGTCGGAGATATCGATCTGTGCGCCGGTTTCTTCGGTGAGCGCGCGAATGGTAGCGCCACCCTTGCCGATCACGTCACGAATCTTCTCGGGATTGATCTTGATGGTGAGCATCCGGGGCGCAAAGGCCGACAGTTCGGTGCGCGAACCCTCGAGCGCTTCGCGCATTTTGTCGAGGATATGCACGCGGGCGTCGCGCGCCTGCGCCAACGCTACCTGCATGATCTCGCGATTGATGCCCTGGATCTTGATATCCATCTGCAAGGCGGTGATGCCGTTCACCGTGCCGGCCACTTTGAAGTCCATGTCGCCCAGGTGGTCTTCGTCGCCGAGGATGTCGGTGAGCACGGCAAACTTGCCGCCGTCTTTGATGAGACCCATGGCGATGCCCGCCACGTGTTCCTTGATAGGAACGCCGGCGTCCATCATGGAGAGGCTGCCGCCGCAGACCGACGCCATCGACGAAGAGCCATTGGATTCGGTGATTTCGGATACCACGCGAATGGTGTAGCCGAATTCATCGGCGCTGGGCAGCACGGGCACCAGGGCGCGCTTGGCCAGACGACCATGGCCTATCTCACGCCGCTTGGTGAAACCGATGCGACCAGTTTCGCCCGTGGCGAAGGGAGGCATGTTGTAGTGCACCAGGAAGCGATCACGGTATTCGCCCATGACGGCGTCGATGATCTGCTCATCTTGCTTGGTGCCCAGGGTAGCCACCACCAGCGCTTGGGTTTCGCCTCGTGTGAACAGCGCGCTGCCGTGCGCACGCGGCAAGACTCCCAGGCGAATATCGATGGGCCGCACCGTGCGGGTGTCGCGACCGTCGATGCGGGGCTCGCCATTCAGAATCTGGCCGCGCACGATATCGTATTCGAGGTCGTGCAGGATTTCTTCGACAGCGCCGGCCTCGGGAGCGACTTCGTTGCGCGACTCGGCATCGGCCGTGATGCGCTCCACTACGTTGGCGGCAATCTCGGCCAGCCGATTGCGTCGTTCCTGTTTGTTGCGGATTTGATAGGCGGCACGCACATCTTCGGTGGCCGCCGCACGTACCGCGGCGATCAAGGCCTCGTTGGCGGGAGGTGCAGACCATTCCCATTCGGGTTTGCCGGCCTCGCGCACCAGTTCATTGATGCAGTGAATGGCGGCCTGCATCTGCTCGTGCCCGAACATCACACCGCCGAGCATGACTTCTTCGGACAGCTGTTGGGCCTCGGACTCCACCATGAGCACCGCCGATTCGGTACCGGCCACCACCAGATCCATTTTGGACTCTGCCAGCTGCGAAGCGGTGGGATTGAGCACGTATTCGTTATTGATGTAGCCCACACGTGCCGCGCCGATGGGACCATTGAACGGGACACCGGAAATGGCCAGCGCCGCCGAGGCGCCGATCATGGCAGGAATATCGGGATCGATTTCGGGGTTGACCGACAGCGTATGCAGCACCACGTGCACTTCGTTGAGGAAACCCTCGGGGAAGAGCGGACGCAGCGGACGGTCGATGAGACGCGAGGTGAGCGTTTCTTTTTCGGAGGGCTTGCCTTCGCGCTTGAAGAAGCCGCCAGGAATGCGCCCTGCGGCGTAGGTCTTTTCGATGTAATCGACGGTGAGCGGGAAAAAGCTCTGGCCAGGCTTGGCCGTGGGCGCGGCCACCACGGTGGCGAGCACCACAGTATCTTCCACCGACACCAGAACAGCACCGGACGCCTGACGAGCGATCTCGCCGGTCTCTAGCGTGACTGTGTGCTGGCCGTATTGGAACGACTTGGTCACTTTGTTGAACATGACGATTCTTCCTTGCATAAAAAAACCGTGGTCGCAGCGATCACTTCGCCGCGACCACGGTTGTGTTCGACCGTGCCGAACTTTGAATCACTTGCGCAGGCCGAGCTTTTCGATCAGCGTGCGATAAGCGTCGGCATTGCGATTTTTGAGGTAATCGAGCAGCTTGCGACGGCGACTGACCAGACGCAGCAAACCGCGACGCGAGTGGTGGTCTTTTTTGTGGGTTTTGAAGTGCTCGGTGAGTTCGTTGATACGTGCGGTGAGCAGGGCTACCTGAACTTCGGGCGAGCCGGTATCGCCGGGTGCGCGCTGGAATTCCGCGACAATCTCGGCCTTTTGAATATTTGCAGTTGACATGGTTTCCTCTAAGACTGGCGCCAAGGCCGAGGTGCCCAGGCGTGACAGACAATAAGGTGCCTCTACGGCACACTGGATGAAACAACAGATTTCTAGAACAACAATGACACCGGCGCACCGAAGTGATGGCGCGCCGGGTAAGGGCGGATTTTAACCCATTTCGAGGCGCTTGATCAAAGCGCCTGTCACGCCGCTTGAGTGGCGCTTGCTGCAGCGGCCCGTATGGCGACGCAAGCTGCGTAATTTCAACGCGAAGCAGCCTCTTGGCGCTCGCGCTGCAAACGGCGGGCGCGTTGCCAACGCCAGGCGGCGATCAGCCAACCCGACAGGCCGTAGGCCACGAAGAGACCGAACAGCACCAGGGGCGGATTGCTCGATACGAAGACGAACACCGCGACCATCACCAAAATAACCCAGAACGGCACACTCCGGCCCAGGGTGAAAGTTTTGCCGCTGTAGAACGGCGCATTCGACACCATGGAAAGGCCAGCGTAAAGCGTGACACCAAATGCGACCCAGGCCAGGGCATCGTGGGGAATGGGCAGACGATGGGCCACGGCCAGCCAAACAAAACCAGCCACCAGGGCAGCCGCCGACGGACTGGGCAACCCCTGGAAGAAGCGCTTGTCGACCACGCCCACGTTGATGTTGAAGCGGGCCAGGCGAAGCGCCGCGCACACCACATACACAAAAGCCGCGAGCCAACCCCAACGCCCAAGATCGTGCAGCACCCATTGATACATGATGAGCGCCGGTGCGACCCCGAAGGAAGTCATATCGGACAACGAGTCGTATTGTTCGCCGAAGGCCGACTGGGTGTTGGTGAGCCGCGCCACGCGACCGTCCATACCGTCGAGCACCATGGCCACGAAAATGGCGATGGCAGCAATTTGGTATGCGCCGTCGATGGCCTGGATGACCGCATAGAAACCGGCAAACAACGCCGCGGTGGTGAAGGCGTTGGGCAATAAATAGATGCCTCGTCGGCGCCGCTGGTGTTCGTGAGGGTCGGTATCGGACATGGAGAGCACGACCTCCGGTCAAGCTTGGCTGGGCAGATCGGCCAACAAGGTGGTGGTGGCGCTCACGCGATCGCCAATGGCGACGCGCGGCTGCGACTCGGGCGGAAGATAAACATCGACCCGTGAACCAAAGCGAATAAACCCATAGCGCTGCCCGCGTTGCAAGCTTTGTCCGGGTTCTACATAGCAAAGGATGCGGCGCGCTACCAAACCGGCCACCTGCACCGCGGTGACCACATGGCCGTCGTCGGTTTGCAGCACCAAGGCATTGCGCTCGTTCTCGAGCGAGGCTTTATCGAGGTCGGCATTGAAGAATCTGCCCGGAAAATATTCGAGATGCGTGATGCGGCCGTTAACCGGGCTGCGGTTGGAATGCACATTGAAGACATTCATGAACACGCTGATCTTGAGGGCATCGCGCTTGGCGTAGGGGTCGTGCGCGGCTTCTACGGCCACCACTCGCCCATCTGCGGGTGAAACCACCACCCCTGGCGTTTGCGGAATGGCGCGTGGCGGATCGCGAAAAAACTGGATCACAAAAAGCGCCAGCAGCCAGAAAGGAAGCGACCACAGCCACCCCGCCGAGAAGAGTACGAGCAGCGCCAGAATGATGGCAATGGCGATGAAAGGCCACCCTTCCCGCGCCAGGATCGGATGTGGATACGACGAATTGTGCATGATGCTTCCAAGGTTAACCCAAACAATTGTACGATTAGGCAGTTGGGCCGCCCGTTTGGCCGCTATTATTGATTCAGAATTGCCATGAACGCTGTATCTCGCGAACCCTTACAGATGCCCGGAGGCAACGATCAGCAACTGCTGCTGCATTCCTGCTGCGCGCCGTGCTCTGCCGAGCCCATGGAGGCCCTGCTCGCCTCGGGCATTCGCTACACCATCTTTTTCTACAACCCCAATATCCATCCCTTGCGTGAATACGAAATCCGCAAGGAAGAAAACATCCGCTTTGCCCGCAAGCACAACATTCCCTTCATCGACGCCGATTACGACAAAGACAATTGGTTCGAGCGCGTGAAAGGGCTCGAAATGGAGCCCGAGCGTGGCGCCCGCTGCACCGAGTGCTTCGACATGCGCTTCGAGCGCACCGCCCTCTATGCGCATGAGCACGGCTTTCCGGTCATCACCAGTTCGCTGGGTATTTCACGCTGGAAAGACATGAACCAGATCAACGGTTGCGGCGAGCGCGCCGCCGCGCGTTACCCCCACATCCAGTACTGGACATACAACTGGCGCAAGAAAGGGGGTTCGGCTCGCATGATCGAAATCAGCAAAGACGAAGAGTTCTACCAACAGGAATACTGCGGTTGCATCTACTCTCTGCGCGACACCAACCGCTTCCGGCGCGAACGGGGCCGCGACGCCGTACGCATCGGGGTGAAATACTACCAACACGCGCCCAAGGCCGACACCTGACGGCCTCGATGTGGGCAGCCCGTCTTCTGCAAGGCAGGTAACTTACTGGGCCAGCATGGCGCTTGCTGGCTTGGGCCTGTGGTTTGTGCTGCATTACCACTTGTTGCTAGCGCTGCTCGTGGGCCTCACCATCAATCGGCTCATCGAAGGAGCGGCGAACCGCTGCGCGCCCAGGTGGTCTACCCACGCCCGGCTGCTGGCCGTGGTGGTACTGGGCGTGGTGCTCATTGCCATTTTCACCCCGCTCATTATCGCTCTCATCAGTTGGGTGACGCGTTTGGCCAACGATTGGCCCAACTTTGCCGACTACCTCCAAACCCTGCTCGATCGCGCGCGGGCGCAAGTGCCGGCGAGTTTGCAACCTTATCTGCCCGAAGACGCACGCCAGGCGCAGTCAGCCTGGATTGCTTGGCTCCACTCGCACGTGCAGGAGCTCCAGGTGATGGGCATGACCGCCATCACGGCTGTCATTCACGCGCTGGTGGGCATGGTGCTGGGCCTGTTGGTCGCTTTCGAGGCGGCGCGACCGGGCAGTGCCCGACACCCCTTGGCCCAGGAGCTCACGCAACGAGTCGAACGATTCGCCGAGTCGTTCACGCAGATCGTGTTTGCGCAGTTTCGCATCTCGCTGGTCAACACGCTGCTCACAGCCATCTTCCTCTGGTTGGTCATGCCCCTGCTTGGCCACCACTTGCCCGCTGTCCACTTTCTGGTGGCGTTCACTTTCGTGGTAGGGCTGCTGCCGGTGATCGGCAATCTGATCTCCAACGTGGTCATTGTGATCGTGGCGCTGTCAGTCTCGTGGTCGGCGGCGGTGGCTGCGCTCATCTTTCTGGTGCTGGTGCACAAACTCGAGTATTTCCTCAACGCCCGCATTGTGGGCAAGCGCATCCAGGCCGACGCGTGGGAGCTTCTCATTGCCATGCTGGTGCTCGAAGCCCTCTTCGGGTTGGCGGGCGTGGTGGCGGCGCCAGTAATTTACGCGTGGCTGAAGCTGGAGTTGCGGGAGGCAAAACTGGTGTAGCGCGCTCAGCTGGCCCAGAGCTCCCCGGGAAACTCCGTATTGCCACTGATGGTTGCAAGCCGTAACGATAGCAATCCGTAGTACACAGGCAGGCCCCTTTCGCCCACGAACCCCGGAGGCTTCTCATGAAACTTGCCCTCGCTGTGCTCTCCACCACTCTCGCCTTCAGCGCTCCCACCTTCGGGGCGCAAGAGAAGCTCATCAACGACACCGTCACCCTTGCTGTGGGCTACGGCCCCGGCGGATCGTCAGACCGCACCGCAAGAATCGTCGGCAACGCCCTGGCCCAGGAGCTGGGTGTTCCCGTATTGGTCGAAAACCGCCCCGGCGCAGGAGGCAGGCTGGCGGCACAACAATTCACTCGCACCGAAGGCCACGAAAACGCCCTGCTCCTCGGCAACCCCGCCATCATGTCGGTGGCGCCGGTGGTGTACGAAGACGTTGGCTACGACCCGAAAACCGATTTTCAACCTGTGGGCCTGGTGGCCTCGTATACCTTCGCCCTGGCGGTGCCGGGGGATTCCGAGCTCGAAAACCTCAGCGACCTGCAGGAGGCCCTGAGCACCAGCGACGACGATCTCATGATGATAGGCGTGCCGGCCACCGGCAGTCTGCCCCACTTCTTCGGCATGATGGTGGCGCAAGCCATGGGAGAAAAGGCGGAGATCGTGGGTTACAAGGGCTCTGCGCCATTGCAAACCGAAATTACCGGCGGGCACATTCCCTATGCCATCGACGGTTTCGACAGTCTGTCACCGCTGCATGCGGGCGGGCAGATCCGCATTCTGGCGACGTCGGGCACCGAACGAGAAACCGATACGCCCGATGTGCCTACATTCAAAGAAAGCGGTTTTGATATCGAGGGGATCGGCTGGAATGGCTTCTGGGCTCATGCCAGCATGCCCCAGGAAAAAGTGCAATACATCAACGATGCCCTGGTGCGCGCGATGCATCGCGAAGAGGTGCAAAGTGCGTTACGGGCTGCCAACATGGGCGTGATGATCGCCAACGTGGAACAAACGCAGAAGATACTCGACGACTTCGACGCCCGCTGGGTGCCGGTGGTCGTGGAATCCGGCTTCACGCGTTGAACGCCGGGCTGCCTGTTACTGCCCGGCGTTGTGCTCGCCCTCGGCTGCGAGCTGCGAGGCAATTTCCCTCGGTCTCGTAAGGGCGCAATGGGCCCCGGAGTGGGCCCTTCAACGGCCGCAAGGCTAGTGCCAGAACCAATGCTGCTCCGGTCGGTTACTGCATTGTCTGCACCAACCGGAGCGGTTTCAGATCGCTGCTGCTTACGCTCAGTTCTTGCTCTGATCCACCAGTTTATTGGCGGCGATCCAGGGCATCATCGCGCGCAGCTTGCCACCCACTTCCTCGATGGCGTGCTCGGCATTCAGACGACGACGCGACTGCAGGGTGGGAGCGCCCGCCTGGTTCTCAACGATGAAGCTCTTGGCGTATTCGCCCGACTGAATGTCTTTCAGTACCTGGCGCATCACGTTCTTGGTGTCTTCCGTAACAATACGAGGGCCCGTGACGTACTCGCCATACTCGGCGTTGTTCGAGATGGAGTAGTTCATGTTGGCGATGCCGCCCTCGTAGATGAGGTCGACGATGAGCTTGAGCTCGTGCAGGCACTCGAAATAGGCCATTTCGGGGGCATAACCGGCTTCGACCAGGGTTTCGAAGCCCGCCTTGATCAGCTCCACCGTGCCGCCGCAGAGCACTGCCTGTTCACCGAACAAGTCGGTTTCGGTTTCTTCGCGGAAGTTGGTTTCGATGATGCCGGCACGGCCACCGCCGTTGGCGCTCGCGTACGACAGCGCCAGCTCACGAGCTACGCCGGAAGTGTCTTGGTGCACTGCCACCAGATGGGGCACGCCGCCACCCTGGGTGTAGGTGTTGCGCACGGTATGGCCGGGCGCCTTGGGAGCGATCATGATCACGTCGACGTCGTCGCGCGGTACCACCTGGCCATAGTGCACGTTGAAGCCGTGGGCAAAGGCCAGGGCAGCGCCCGATTTGATGTGCGGCGCTACCTGCTTGTTGTACACCTCGGCGATGCTTTCGTCGGGCAACAGGATCATAACCACATCGGCCTGCTTCACGGCATCAGCCACTTCGGCCACTTGCAGACCGGCATTCACTGCCTTGTTCCAGCTGGCGCCATTCTTGCGCAAGCCCACCACCACCTTCACACCGGAATCGTTGAGGTTGAGCGCATGGGCGTGACCTTGCGAGCCATAACCGATGATGGCAACGGTTTTGCCCTTGATCAGCGAGAGGTCGCAATCCTTGTCGTAGAACACTTTCACGTGAGTTTCTCCAGATGCTTGCGGAACGGCGCCGGCCTGTGAGTTGCCGGCGCCGGGGATATTACAGTTTGAGAACGCGTTCACCACGGCCTACGCCGCTGATGCCGGTGCGCACGGTCTCGAGAATGGCCGTGCGGTCGACGGCGTCGATGAAGGCATCGAGCTTGCCCTGTACGCCGGTGAGCTCGATCGTGTAGGTTTTATCGGTGACGTCGACGATGCGACCACGGAAGATATCAGCCATGCGCTTCATCTCTTCACGTTCTTTGCCCACCGCACGCACCTTGATGAGCATGAGTTCGCGCTCGAGGTGCGGACCTTCGGTGAGGTCGACCACTTTTACCACCTCGATGAGACGGTTCAGGTGCTTGGTGATCTGTTCGATCACGTCGTCGGACCCGCGCGTGGCGATGGTCATGCGCGACAGCGTTGGGTCTTCGGTCGGTGCAACAGTGAGTGTTTCGATGTTGTAGCCGCGGGCCGAAAACAACCCTACTACGCGCGACAGAGCTCCCGGTTCGTTTTCCAGGAGCACGGAAATGACGTGTCTCATGCGTGTCTCCTTAAAGGTCTTCCGAACCCAGCAGCATTTCGGTGAGGCCCTTGCCGGCCTTCACCATGGGCCAGACGTTTTCGGACTGGTCGGTAATGAAATCGAGGAAGACGAGGCGATCGCGATACTTGCCGTAGGCATCCTGCAGCGCGGGCTTGACGTCGGCCGGATTTTCGATGCGCATGCCCACGTGTCCATAAGCCTCGGCCAACTTCACGAAATCCGGCAGCGCATCCATATAGGACTCGGAATAGCGCGAGCCGTAATCGATCTCTTGCCACTGCCGCACCATGCCCAGGTAGCGGTTGTTGAGGCAGATGATCTTGGGCGTGAAGTGGTACTGAAAGCAGGTGGAGAGCTCCTGGATGTTCATCTGGATGGAGCCTTCGCCAGTGATCACGGCAACGTCGGCACCCGGATTGGCCATCTGCACGCCCATGGCGTAGGGCAGGCCCACACCCATGGTGCCCAGGCCACCGCTGTTGATCCAGCGCCGGGGCTTGTTGAAGCCGTAATATTGCGCGGCCCACATCTGATGCTGACCCACGTCGGAGGTAACAAACGCTTCGCCGCCGGTGACCTCCCAGAGCGCCTCGATCACGCTTTGCGGCTTGATCACTTCATCGGAAGGGGTGTAGCGCAGACAATCGCGCTCGCGCCAGGTGTTCACCTGCTCCCACCAGGGCTCCAGGCGACTGCGATCGAAACCGCCCGCAGCCTCGAGCAGCTGGATGAAGTCGCCCAGGACATCGCGCACGTCGCCCACGATCGGAACATCGACCTTCACTCGCTTGGAAATGGAGGAAGGGTCGACATCGATGTGAATGATCTTGCGCGCGTTCTGCGCAAAGTGTTTGGGGTTGCCAATCACGCGATCGTCGAAACGCGCGCCGATGGCGAGCAGCACGTCGCAGTGCTGCATGGCCATGTTGGCTTCGTAGGTGCCATGCATGCCGGGCATGCCCACAAACGATGGATGGCTGGCCGGCAGCGCCCCCAACCCCATGAGGGTGTTGGTGCAGGGCGCTCCTACCATATCCACCAGGCGGGTGAGCTCTTCGGAAGCGTTGGCGAGCACCACCCCACCGCCGGTGTAGATCATGGGGCGCTCGGCGTTGCGCAGCATTTGCACTGCCTTCTTGATCTGGCCCTGATGGCCCTTGATCACCGGCGTGTACGAACGCATGACGACAGGCGCAGTGCGCGGCTCGTATTTGCAGCGAGCGATGGTGATGTCTTTGGGGATGTCTACCAGAACCGGGCCAGGACGCCCCGAGCGAGCGATGTAGAAGGCGCGCTGCAGGGTTTCGGCCAGGTCTTTGACGTCTTTCACCAGAAAGTTGTGCTTGACGCAGGGGCGCGTAATGCCAACGGTGTCGCACTCCTGAAAGGCGTCTTCGCCGATGGCGGCCGTGGGCACCTGGCCGGAGATCACCACCATGGGAATGGAGTCGGTGTAGGCCGTGGTGAGGCCGGTGACTGCGTTGGTAGCACCGGGGCCGCTGGTGACCAGGGCCACTCCCACCTTGTTGGAGGATCGCGAATAGGCATCGGCCGCGTGCACGGCAGCCTGCTCGTGACGCACCAGAATGTGCTGGAAGCGATCCTGCTTGAAAATTTCGTCGTAAATATAGAGAACGGCGCCGCCGGGGTAGCCGAAGATGTGTTCTACACCTTCATCGGCCAGGCAGCGCACAACGATCTCGGCGCCTGTGTATTCCATGAGTTGATTCCTTTCAAACCGGTGCGGAACACCCCGATCGCCGGGTGGGCTGCTCGCGCGTGCGAAAACAGACACCCTGAAGCAAGACAGGCACCCAACCGCAATGCACGCCCGACGCTTTGTCGTTCACGGAACGGCTCAGCTCGAACGCGACACCCGGCAGGAACCCATCTATCGGAATGGGCACTGGAGGCTGAAACGAATGCCCCTTGCGCGCGCTTGTGGCGCGGCAAAAGACAAGAGGATTTGACGGCGGGCGCGTGCACCGAAGGGGATGAAGCGGCTGCGCAAGCCGTGTTGACCCGCGGATGGCAGGAAAACAGATATAAGCTTACCAGAATAACCTGGGCAATCGGGGGTGTCCAGTGAGGTGGGGTGCACGCCGCCACCCTGGTGAAAGTCAGGGCGCGCCATGAAGGCTTGCAGTAGAAGTTGGTCTGCTTCGGCCGGACCGATTCTGCGAGTTGGCTTGCCTCGGCCAAGCCGATTCTGCGAGCGGGCAGGCCCCGGCCAGTCCGATGCTTTTGCCGCCTGCGCCGGGTGGCACGGCAGCAAACGTATTACCGGTAACACAGCGCTCCGGCAATCTGTACTTGTTGACCTGACCGCCAACCCAGCACCGCCACCTGGCCTGCGCGCAACTCCACCACGGCGCTGGCCCCCCGCCGCCAGCAGACGCGGTTCGGCGGCACGCCCTGCCGCACACCTGTAATGCACCCGCCGGCGCCCAGAAACACCACATCGATATCGAACCCCATGCCCCAGGTATGACTGGCGGC
>JAJUJN010000089.1 GCA_029265335.1 Alcaligenaceae bacterium | reverse complement strand
TGTCGAGGTATTCGACGATGACGCGCGAATCGTACAGAGCCGGGACGTCTTCGTCCATGACCAGACAGGGAATTTTGCCCAATGGGTTGTGCTGACGAATCACGGAGTCGGCGGCCCAGACATCGTCGAGCTGCAATTGATAGTCGAGCTTTTTTTCGGCGAGCACGATTCGCACTTTACGAACGAAAGGACTGGACAACGAGCCGATCAGCTTCATTTGGAACCCATTGATGTGGATCCGGCCCCCGCTCAGGCCGAACCGTAACCCGCCGCCGAAATGAATCGGTTGCGGCCGCCACGCGGGAGCGGTCAGAGCGCTGCGAGTATAGCACCCGCCCTGGGAGTCCCGGCTTGGTGCGGCGCTTTTACAACAGTGCTGATGGTAAGATTTCGGGCTGTCCTTTTGCTGCTGACCGCCGGCTGGCACGCATTTTGCGTGGCCTGGGCCAGGTTGCGGCCTTACCGAATCTTCCTGCCATGAAAGTTTCCGCTACCCTCACTTCCCTCAATGCGTTGTCGCCTCTCGATGGCCGCTATGCGAGCCGGGGGCAGGCACTGCGTCCGTTGCTGTCCGAGGCGGGTTTCATGTTTCACCGGGTGCGGGTAGAGGTGGCGTGGCTGCTCGCCTTGGCCGAGGCGGGGCTGCCCGAGTTGCCGCCTTTTTCGTCGCAGGCTCGAGCAGAGCTCGAGCGTCTGGTGGTTGATTTTTCTGAAGAAGACGCCGAGCGCATCAAGGCGATCGAGCGCACCACCAACCACGACATGAAAGCTGTGGAGTATTGGCTGAAAGAGAAGGTAGCTCACCACGCCGAACTCGCCGGCGCGGCCGAGTTCATCCATTTTGCCTGCACCTCGGAAGACATCAACAACACCTCGCATGCGCTCATGCTCTCGTCGGCGCGCAACGACGTTTTGCTGCCCGCTCTGCGCACGCTCCATGCACGCCTGGTGCAGAAGGCCATAGACCATGCCGACCAGGCCATGCTGGCGCGCACCCACGGTCAGCCGGCGTCACCCACCACTCTGGGCAAGGAGTTTGCCAACGTGGCGGTGCGCCTCGAGCGTGCCATTCAGGCCATTGCCGAGGTACAGCCGCTGGCCAAATTGAATGGCGCTACCGGCAACTTCAACGCCCATCTGGCCGCTTATCCCGAGGTCAATTGGGAGGCCGTCAGCAGCCAAGTACTGCGCGGCCTGGGCCTGGTGCAGAACCGCCACACCATTCAGATCGAACCGCACGACTGGATGGCCGAACTGTTCGACGCTATCGCCCGCGCCAACGTCATTCTGTTGGACCTCAACCGCGACATCTGGGGCTACATCGCGCTGGGTTATTTCCGGCAACGACTGAAAGAAGGTGAGGTGGGTTCATCCACCATGCCGCACAAGGTCAACCCTATCGATTTCGAGAACTCGGAGGGCAACCTCGGGCTGGCCAACGCTACCTTGCGTCATCTGGCCGAAAAGCTGCCGGTCTCGCGCTGGCAGCGTGATCTGTCCGACTCCACGGTGTTGCGCAATCTGGGAGTGGCCCTCGGTTATTGCCTGGTGGCCTATGAATCCTGCGTGCGTGGCCTCGACAAGCTCGAAGTGAACGTCGAGGCTATCCATGCCGATCTCGACAACTGCTGGGAAGTGCTGGCCGAGCCCGTACAAACCGTCATGCGTCGCTATGGCTTGCCACAACCCTACGAGCAGCTCAAGGCGCTCACGCGAGGCAAGGGCATCACCGAAGAGGCACTGCGCGAGTTCGTGCAAGGTCTCGATCTGCCCGACGAGCCCAAGGCGCGTTTACTGGCCCTCACACCGCGCACCTATGTGGGAATGGCTGCGGCGCTGGCTCGCGATCATCGGCTCACTCTGTAGCTCAACCTTGCAACGAGGAATTGTGCCGTCATTCACAGCACAGCAGCACGCCGCAAAGTTCAGGTTCCGCGATGGGCCAGGGGGAGTCGGGCGGGTCCACCGGCGCCGGGGGTAGCTCGAAACACTCGCCACCCACGCATTCTGGCGGCAGCCACATGCTGTGCGCTGCAGGCGGAGTGTGGCTGGAGGGTGGAGCAAGCGTGGGGGCCGGGGCGCTGGCCTGCACGCCCAGGGCTCCTGCAGGCATGGCAGCGACGGTTTGCCATTCGATGGCGATCCGCTGCCGAATGGGCAGCCAGCCACTGCGTCGCATGGCTTCGCGCGTTGGGGTGTGCGGCGGCAGCGTGCCCAAGTGGCGCAGCAAGGCGCTCATGCCGGGGATCAGCGGTGCCTGCATATAGCGCACATCGAGCACCAAGAACTCTGGCTCTTCTGGCGTCAAACGTTGACTCGACGGCGTCATTTGCCAGAGCGGTATGGCGGAGCGCGCGTGCAGGCGTTTTGCCTCGGCCCGCAATCTGGCCAGGGCGGCGGCGCGACCCGCCGCCGAAGCATCGGCGCCCCAAAGCGGCAGCAGTGCGGTTTCGAAGCGTTGCTGCACAAGTTCAGGCGCACGCCAGCCATCTTGTCCAGCACGGGCGGCGGCGAGCGTGGCCTGGCCCACCACCAGCCGGGCGGCATGCCAGTTCGCCACTTCCAGCACCGCTAGACCCGCGAGCAGCAAGGGCAGGGCAATGAGCACGAATTCGGCGGCGGCCACCCCGCGTGTTTCGCAGCCACAACGCCTCTGTGCCAGCACCATCACTCACCGACGGAAAGATTCAACGTGGCCGAGTTTGGCCGACTCCGCTGGGTGGGTCGAGCTGGGATTAGTGCGGTGAGCCTTTGGTGTCAGTGCGGCTTGTCTTGCCGCAAGCAGAACGTGGGTGCAGGGTTCAATGTCGTTCGCCGCTGTGGTGCCGCAAGCTGGTGGGCTGGTCGGAGGCAAACACTTCGGCGCAATCGACCCGATCGAAAACGTACTGACGAGTGCAGTAGTCGCAGTTGACTTGCACCCGGCCCTGTTCGTTGAGGATGTCTTTGACTTCGTCGTAACCCAGCATGCGCAGCATATTGCTCACGCGCTCGCGGCTGCAAGGGCAATGGAAACGCACCGGCTGGGCGTCGAATACCAGCAGGTCTTCGTCCCAGAAGAGGCGGTGAATGAGCGTGCTGGGCGAGGCCGTGAGCATTTCTGCCTCGGTGAGGGTGGCCGCCAGATGTTGGGCCCGATCCCAACTCGGCTCCTCGCTGCTTTGCGGATGCCCGCCCGTGTCGGGGAGCTTCTGCAGCAGCAAGCCGGTGCTGCGTTCGGCATTGGCCGCCAACCAAATGCGCGTTTGCAGCTGCTCCGAGGTAACCATGTAATGCTCGAGAACCTGCGCCACGGTGTCGCCAGCCATGGGTACCACGCCTTGGTAGGGGGGCTGGCTGGGTTTGCGACGGGCAGGGTCGAGCACCACGCTGAAGCGCCCCTTGCCGCCCGGGTTCACCAGCGATTGCAGGTCGCCTTCGGGCGGCAGTTGGACGCCCTCACGCACCTTCACCGTGGCGCGGATATCGAGGTTGCTGCGGCATTCCACCACGATGAGCGGGATGTCGCCATCGCCCTGCAGTTGCAACACCAGCGAACCTTCGAACTTGAGGTTGGCCGCGAGCAGAGTGCTGGCCGCCACGAGCTCGCCCAGCAGGCGCACGACGCTCGGTGGGTAATCATGCTTGGCCTGCAGTTGCTGCCAGGCCAGCGTAAGATCGACGGTTTGCGCTCGCACCGAGCGGTCGGCAAAAAGATACTTTTGAAGTTGGTCTGTGGCGGTCATGTAGAGCTCAGTCGATCCGCCGGAGCTGCTCCCGGTATTCGCGGGCTCGCTCGCGGTAATGCGTATTGCCCCAACGGATCTGTTCAAGGTCGGCCTCGGTGAGAGTGCGTATCACTTTGCCGGGTCGACCGATTACCAGGGAATTGTCGGGAATTTCCTTGCCCTCGCCAATGAGGGCGCCGGCACCAATCAGACAATTGCGCCCGATGCGGGCACCGTTCAGAATGATGGCTTGCATGCCGATCAGGCTGCCATCACCGATTTCGCAGCCGTGCAGCATCACCTGATGGCCAATGGTAACGAACTTGCCGATGCGCAGGGGGTAACCTTCATCGGTATGCAGCACACTGCCATCTTGCACATTGCTGCCTTCGCCGATGATGAGTGCTTCGTTGTCACCGCGAAGGATGGCTCCAGGCCAAATGCTGGATTCGGGCGCCATCCGAACGTCACCGATGAGTGTGGCGGTTTCGAATACGTAAGCGTCGGGGTGAATCTGCGGGCGTCGGTGGCCCAATTCATAAATTGCCATACTGCCTCCTGATCTGGCGGCATTGTAACGTTGTGGCTCGCCGAGCAAGATGCACGGAGACGCAGTGAGCTGGGCTTTACGCGGGCTGTGGCGTGGGGCGCCGACGCCGGCGGCGGCGATCGCGTGTGCGTGGCCGCAACAAGGTTCGCCACACGCGCCCTGAGGGCATACGCGGCAGCGCTTCTACCCACTCGAACTGCAGCTCCACTTCTTGCGCGATGCGCGGCCAATGGAGGGCCACATGTTCGCGCAAACTGGCCGTGAGTTCGGTGCGCTCCTCGCCCACGCTGGGCTCGGGCAGGATCCAGGCGCGCAGCCAGTGCAGGCCAAGGTCGTCGTAGCGCGCGGTGACCGCCGCATCGGCGACCTGGAGGTGGTCGGCCAGGATGTCTTCGAGAATCTGGGGGTCGAGTGTGCCGTGGTCGAAGCGCAGCAGTTCGCTGGTGTGGCCTGCCAGCCACAGGCAGTCGTCATCGTCGAACCAGCCGAGATCGCCGGTGGCCACACCACCATGGCTGTTGAGGGGTTCGAGCTCAGGCCAATGCCCCAGAGCCAGGGCCGGGTCGGGATGGTCGTGGCGGTCGGTGGGCAGCACCACGATATGGCCCACACTGCCAGGGGGCAGAACGCGCCTCTCGTCGTCGACGACCTCGACGCGGTGGCCCGGGTAGGGGCGGCCCAGGCTGCCTGGCGTGCTGGGCCATTTGTCGTGGCTGGTGCCAACAATCGCTGGCGCCTGAGTGCAACCATAGATGTTGTTGATGGTGAGGTCCCAGTGCCGATCGAACCATTTTTGCAGTGGGAGCGACAGGCGTTGGCCGGTGCTGCTGAGGCAGCGCAGTTCCGGCAGCTCCGCAGGCGTGGTGACGCCTGAATGACGCTGCAATTGGCGCAAGGCGTGGGGGTGGCTCAGAAAATGGCTCACGCGGTAGCGCTGCAGTAGTTCCACGGTGCGACTGGCCTGCCAGGGCCCGCGGTAGGCAATGATGGGGCGACCGAAATACAGGCAGGGCAGCACCCCGTGCAGCAGGCCCATGATCGAGGCCCAGTCGAGCGAGGTATAAAAAGCCTTGCCGTGCTGGGGAAACCATTCGTGGGCGGCCACAAACCCGGGCAACACGCCCACCAATACTGCGTGCGAGTGGACCACGCCATGGGGCTTGTTATTGGCGTCAAAGCCGTACATCAACAGGGCGGGCGTGTGAGCCTCGGCCACATCGCTGAGCAGGTCGCCGGGTTGCCTGGCCAACAGGCCGCGCCAGGGAATGGCGCGTTCGTCGGCAAAATCGATGCCCAGAATCTGCTTGAGCGTCTGGCAGCGATGCTGCACCGCCATCACCGCTTCGCGCGCCGTGTCGTCGATCACCGCGGCGCACACTCGGGCGTCGCGCAGGCAGAGCTCAAGCTGCGCCGTGGGGAGGCTGGGTGAGAGCGGAACCGCGCAGGCGCCCAGTTGCCACACCGCGCACAAGGCAGCCACAAACTCTCCACGTTGCGGAAGCACGATGGCCACCGTATCTCCCGCTTGAATGCCCATGCGTTTGAACGCGTGCTGCAGGCGCAGCGTGGTGTCGTACAGACGTTCGAATGTCCAGATTTCGCGTTGACCGTGCTGGTCTTCGGCGTAGATGGCGATGCGGCGAGCATCGGCGCCACTGAGCGCCCAGCGCGCACAGCAGGCTTCGGCCATGCTGAAGCGTGGGGGCACCAGCCACTGATACGACTGGTACAGGCCAGGATGATGATTGGTGGATGTCATGGGCAACGATCCCCAGCTGATCAGTCGCAATCATTGCCCAGCCTGCCGATGACTGCAATACCCGTGGCCTGCGCGGCCCGGTGCAAGACCACGCGCGCGAGCCTGACGGGAGCCCGCTTGAGACTTCGCCCAGACCTATCGCGGGCGCGAATCTACCAAACGCGTGCCCAGCAGCCGATCGTGCAGAAAGAGTCCGTCACGATCGAACCAGCTCCACACAAACCCTGCCAGCGGTGTGAAAACTATCAACAGATTGGCGGCCGGCAGGCCGCTGCTGCGATAGAAGACCCACACCAAACCCACTGCCAATAACACTGGGATCCAGGCGAGTACATAGCGCGCGATTCGCGTTGTGAGGTTGGGAATGCGGCCGGCGCGATCCTGCAGCCGAATGTTCCAGGTTTTCATGGGCAATGTTTGCCCGTAGCGCCAGCTGATGACGAAGTAGAGGCCGATGGCTACGAACAACCAGGCCTGGCGGGTGTGTCGCCACATCAGGGCGTGACGACTCTGAGTAAGGGTGTCCAAGAGATAGTCGGCCAGAAAGACGACACCGAAGAGCAGTACGCCTTCGTAGAGCATGGAGGCGAACACGCGCCAGCGACTTGGGGCCATGGGAGAGGAAAGGCTGTGGGATTGCATGGGGCGTAACGATACCGCAATCCCGGCAGGGCCACGGTCAAGCAGCACCTCTATGTTTACAGCGTCGTTGTGAGGAGTACGATTTGTTTGGCATGCAATCGCATTGCGTGACGCTCACGTTTTGTCGCGCGGCTGTCCGTTGTTTCGGGAACCCTGCGCGGCGCCCAGAGGAGGGTAGTGATGACAAGCAAGGTCGAAAGAACCGGAACTCGTATCCAGGGCTTCCCCGAAGGGGAGCTGGATTTTCAGCTCATGCGTCTGCTCGGAGCGGGCAACTACGGTGGGGCCACGCCGGGCGAGGTGTTCGCGGCGCGCAGCGCCATACAAGGCAACGATCCCCAGGAGTGGACGGGCCCCTTCGTGGCCATGGCCACTGAACTCGATGCCCTGGCCGCCGAGGCGGCGCCTCGTTTTCCAGTCAGCGCACGCGATCATGCGCTGCGCGCCAGCATGTATTGGCGATGCGCAGAGTACTTTGCCGATCCATTCGGGCCGGAATGTCCCCGCTGGGGCCTGGCGAGTCGGGCATCGTTCGAGGTGGCCGCGCGGTATCTCGAATGGCAGGTGGAGTCGTTCAGCTATCCGTTCGCCGAGCGGCAACTGGGTGGATACTACCTGCGCCCCAACAACACACAGAGCGGCTCGCCGCCCCCCACCGTGCTGCTCGTGACGGGCTTCGACGGCACCGCCGAGGAGCTCTACTTTCAGGCAGCCTGCGCCGGTCTGCAGCGAGGTTTCCAGGTGGTGATTGCCGAAGGGCCCGGGCAGATGGGTGTGATGCGCGAACACCCCGACCTTCCGTTTCGGCCCGACTACGAAGTGCCCATAGGCGCCATGTTGGATCAGGTGCTGAAGCTGCCCGGGGTCGACACTCAAAAGCTGGCGCTCTATGGCATTAGTTTCGGTGGGTATTTTGCCGCTCGAGCGGCGGCGCACGATCAACGGATCCGTGCCGCCATTCTCAATTCACCGATTATCGATCTGCGTGCCTATATGCTGGGCTTCATGGGGCTTTCCGCCGAGGCGGCCGAGGCTCAAGATGTGAGCCTGGACGAACTCGACGACATTCCCAACGAGGAATTCCCGGCACTGAACAAGCATATGTTCAAGGCGGCCTGTCGACGTTTCGGCGTGCGCAGTCACCTGGCTTGGCTCGACGCCCTTAAAACCTATCGGGTGGAACGCCTGGATGCCATAAGCTGCCCGGTGCTGGCCTTGGCTGGCAGCGGGGAAGGCGGCGAAACCGAGCGCCAGTTCGAGGCTTTCTGCAAGGGTGTGAGCGGTCCGGTCAGTGT
>JAJUJN010000499.1 GCA_029265335.1 Alcaligenaceae bacterium | reverse complement strand
GTTTCGACATTGTTTCCGGTGGCGAGTTGGCGCGAGTGCTGGCGGCGGGCGGCGACCCCAGCAAAGTGGTGTTTTCAGGGGTGGGCAAGCAAGCGGATGAAATGGCTTTTGCCCTGGAAGCCGGGGTCAAGTGCTTCAACGTGGAGTCGGAAGCGGAGCTCCAGCGGCTATCCGAGGTGGCCAAGGGCTTGGGCCGCCGGGCGCCGGTGTCGTTACGGGTGAATCCCGATGTCGACCCACGCACCCACCCCTACATTTCCACCGGTCTCAAAGAAAGTAAGTTCGGCATCGCCAGTGATCAGGCGCCGCGCGTCTACCAATTGGCGGGCAGCCTACCGAACCTCGACATCGTAGGCGTGGATTGCCACATCGGCTCGCAGATCACCGAACTGGCGCCCTATCTCGATGCGCTCGACAAGGTGCTCAACCTGGTGGAAGAACTCGAAGATCAGGGCTTTGCCATCCGTCACCTGGATCTGGGAGGGGGCCTGGGCATTCGCTACGACACCGAAACGCCGCTTGAGCCCGAGGCGTTGATTTCTGCCATTTTCGACCAACTCGAAAGCCGCGGTCTGCAAAACGTGGGTGGAAAGGCGAATGGTGAGCCGCGCGAACTCGTGCTCGAGCCGGGTCGCTCGCTGGTGGGCAACGCAGGAGTCTTGATCACTCGCGTGGAATACCTCAAGCCCGGCGAGGCCAAAAACTTTGCCGTGGTCGATGCGGCCATGAACGACCTGCTGCGGCCCACACTGTACGACGCCTGGCACGGCATCGTACCCATCGAGCCACGCAGCGATGAATCTGCCATGTACGACGTGGTGGGCCCTATCTGCGAGAGCGGCGACTGGCTGGGGCGCGACCGCTCGCTTGCCCTCAGGGCGGGGGATCTGCTGGCGGTCGAAAGCGCCGGCGCCTATGCCATGACCATGGCCAGCCAATACAACACCCGACCCCGCGCCGCAGAGATCCTGGTCGACGGCGAACGCCACGCGGTCGTTCGTCGACGCGAGACCGTCGCCGAATTGTTCGCCGGCGAATCGATCATGCCCTGATTGGCGCAACCGCCGCACCCTCTCGGCCTCGGCCAAAGCAAACACCCCGCACCGCGCCATGAATGGCCCGATGCGGGGTGTTTTTTCTTGTGCGCTCGCCTGCGCGTGCCGTGGCCCGAGCTCGATGCTGGTCAGCGTCGAGCTCGGCCAGGAGCTGACCTCAGTCGGCCTGGCGACGCAGGAAGGCCGGAATATCGAGATGATCCATTCCCGAGCTTTCCATGGCCTGGATCCGACGCGAGGCGTCGCGACCCCGGAATACGGCGGGGGTGTCGTAGTCCTGATAGTTCGGACCGCCAACGGTTCCTTGCACCGGAGCGTTGTCGGTACCCGTGCGCAGAGCCTGGCTGTGCACCAGCTGCGGCTTGCTGCGACGACCCAGACCGGTAGCCACCACCGTCACGCGCAGATCGTCGCCCATGCTGTCGTCGAAGGCCTGACCGAACACCACGGTGGCGTCTTCGGAGCGATAGCTTTCGATGATCTGCATGATTTCGTTGATCTCGCGACGCTTGAGCGAGCGGCTGGCCGTGATGTTGACCAGAACACCGCGTGCGCCGTTGAGATCTACGCCCTCGAG
>JAJUJN010000355.1 GCA_029265335.1 Alcaligenaceae bacterium | reverse complement strand
GCATGGATGGCGTCGATGGCGTGCTGGCCCGATTTGCAGATTCGCGCACCCAATCCACGCCCCTTCGGATATTGGCTCATGCCGACGTGGCCATGCCACAGGAGCTGCGCGAAACCCTGCTGTCACTCAATTCTCCCGGCCACAACGAACTGCATCGATCGGCCTTGGCGGCGCAGGAGCTGGTGCGCCTCTATCACGAGGTCGTACAGCGTCTGCTGCAAACCGCCGGAATCTCCGCCGATTCCGTGCGGGCGATTGGCGCCCACGGTCAAACCGTGAGGCACCAGCCCCACCTGGGCTACACCTGGCAGCTCAACGCGCCTGCCTTGCTGGCCGAACTCACCGGCATCGGGGTGGTGGCCGATCTGCGCAGCGCCGATGTAGCCGCCGGCGGCCAGGGTGCGCCGCTCGTGCCGGCTTTCCATCAGGCCGTTTTCGGGAGCGAATCGCCCCGTATTCTGCTCAATGGGGGAGGCATCGCCAATGTCACGGTTTTGCCCGGTGGGGTGTCCGCGCCTGCCGATGCGCAGCTGCCTCGCACGGTGGGCGGTTTTGATACCGGGCCCGGCAACCTTTTGTTGGATCTTTGGTGCCAGCGGCATCGGGGCGAACCCTACGACGCCAACGGAGCCTGGGCGGCCAGCGGCACGGTCAATGCCGAGCTTTGTGCTCACCTTTATTCCAGCGAGCCCTGGTTTGCGCTCGCGCCGCCAAAATCCACGGGGCGCGATCAGTTCCATGCCGACTGGCTCGACCAGCGCTTGGCCGAGTACTCCCGCCGCAGCGGTCGAACGCCGGCCCCAGCGGATGTACAAGCCACGCTGGTGGAGCTCACGGCGCTCAGCGCATCGCGTGCCATCCGTACGGTGGCGGGTGATGCACGCGAGATCTACGTTTGCGGCGGCGGTGCCGCCAACCCCGTTCTGATGAAAACCCTGGCCACCTACTTGCCGGGGCGCGTGGTGCAATCTACCGCTGCCCTGGGCGTGCCGCCCCAGCAGGTAGAGGCCCTGGCCTTTGCGTGGCTGGCGCGTGCTCATGTGCTCGGCCTGCCGGGCAATCTGCCCTCGGTGACCGGCGCGCGCGGTTTGCGGGTGCTGGGTGCCTGGTACCCGCCGCCCGGCTGACCGCAACGCGGGCTCGGGGTGCGCCCTGCTGTAGTGGAAGCTTGGCGACCGCGACGCGGTCTGCCACACTGACTGCGAGTGCCCTACGCATATTGGAGGCTGTCATGCTCGATCGTCATGCGTCCAACAATCAGGTGGGCGAGCTGCCCGCCATCAATCTTCTGCAGGCCGACGCGGTGCTCACCGCGGCCGTGCAGCAGTGGACCAACCCGGCGCAACAAAAGGCTTTGCATTACCAAGGTGAATGGTTGGCGCAACCGGCCACCCGCGAGCTGGCCGCGCTCGCCGACCAACATCCGCCGCAGCATGAACGCTATAACCGTTGGGGTGAGCGTGTGGATCTGGTGCATTTTCACGGCGCCTGGCACGAGCTCATGGCGGGCCTGCGCGAACGCGAGCTGATCAGCCTGCCCTACAGTTCAACCGGGCCGGGCGGCTGGCTTACCTGGGCGGCCGGCCTGTATTTGCACGGTCAGGTAGATGCCGCCAGTTTGTGTCCGAGCATCATGACCACCGCCGCCATTCCCGTTTTGCAGCAAGAGCCGGCTTTGTTCCAGACCTTGCGCAGCGGGCTCTACAGTACCGAATACGATGCCTCCGATCAGCCTATGGGGGCCAAGCGCAGCCTGATGGTGGGCATGGGCATGACCGAAAAGCAGGGAGGCTCCGACCTCAGGGCCAATACCACGCGGGCGCAACCCCATGGACCAGCGGGAAGAGGCGAGTGGTATTCGCTGGAAGGCCATAAATGGTTTTTTTCGGCGCCCACCTCCGATGCTCACCTCGTGCTGGCGCAAACCGCCGAAGGGCCCAGCTGCTTCTTTGTGCCGCGTTGGCGCGACGACGGCACTCGCAATGCCATCCGCATCCTGCGGCTCAAAGACAAGCTCGGCAACCGGGCCAATGCGAGCAGCGAAGTGGAGTTTGTGGGCGCCGCAGGTTGTCTGGTTGGCGAGCCTGGGCGCGGCATTCCCACCATTCTGCAGATGGCCACCTTCAGTCGCCTGGCTTGTGTGATCGGCAGCACGGCCATTCTGCGCCAAACTCTCGTTCAGGCCATCCATCACGCCCGGCGGCGCCGTGCCTTCGGCAAAGCTCTGGTCGACCAACCCTTGATGCGACAGGTGTTGGCCGACATGGCGCTGGAGAGCGAAGCTGCCTCCTGGCTCATGGTGCGACTGGCGCGAGCCTTCGAAGCGGCAGATTCTTCCAGTGAAATGGTATGGACGCGAGTGCTGATGCCGGCGGCCAAGTTCTGGATCTGCAAGCGTGCTGTGGAGTTTGCCGGCGAGGCGCTCGAGGTTTGGGGAGGTGACGGCTATATCGAAACCGGCCCGATGGCTCGCTGGTTCCGCGAAGCCCCCGTGAACTCGGTGTGGGAGGGCTCGGGCAACGTCATTTGTCTGGATATTCTTCGAGCAATGGGCCGTGAAGCTGAAGCCGTGATGGCCTGGCTCGACGTGCAGCGAACCCTGGCCGATGGCTTGCCGCCCTTGCAGGCGCAGATCGACGATCTGCGCGCCACGCTGCGCGGTCCGGCCGCAGCGCTGGAACCCGCGGCCCGACGCATTGCGCGCCAATTGATCGTCATTGCCCAGGCGGGCTTGATGCGCGAGCTGGCCCCGGCGGAAGTGGCTGAAGCGTTCGTGCAAAGTCGGTTTCAGGGCTCAGGCGGCTGGGTGATCGGCGACGGCGCGGTTTACGACTTCGATCTGGCGGGTC
>JAJUJN010000027.1 GCA_029265335.1 Alcaligenaceae bacterium | reverse complement strand
GACCTGGGCGACGACCTCGGCCGGTTGGTTGGGCGGCTGAACGTCAACGATGTGCTCGACGTCATCCGTGAAGCATCGGATGAACAGGTGCTATCGCAGGCAGGTCTCCAAGAAGAAGACATCTTCGCACCGGTTTTGAGGTCGGTGCGCAACCGCGCGCCCTGGTTGCTGCTCAACCTATGCACGGCCGCCACGGCCGCCTTCATCGCTTCGCGCTTCGAAGACACGGTGAGCCATATCGTGATTCTGGCGTTTCTGATGTCCATCGTGGCAGGTATCGCCGGCAACTCGGGCAACCAAACCATGACCATGATCATCCGGGCTCTGGCCACGGGACAAATCACACCGCGCAACGTCAAACTGCTGGTACGGCGCGAGTTGGCCGTGACGCTCACGGTGGGATTCTGCGGCAGTTTGATTGCCGCCGGTTTTGCGGTGGCCATCAGTGGTTTGTGGTCGCTCGGTTTGGTGATGATGGCCGCCATGATCTGCAACATGTTGATCGGAGCCTGTGTGGGCATCTCGGTGCCTATCCTGCGCGACCGCTTTGGTAAAGATCCCGCCATCGGCTCATCGGTGTTGCTCACATTCGCTACCGACTCTCTCGGCTTCTTTATTTTTCTCGGCCTGGCCACCTTGTTCCTGCTATAAGTGCTCCGGCACCTTTCGTGCAACTTCGTGAGCCCTCATGGCCAACCTCAGTCTGCGTGCAAAATCACTGATTGCCTTGGCCATCGCCTGTGTGGTGGTGCTGCTGCCAGCCTCCTGGCTGGGCTGGTTGGCCATGCAGTCGGTGCAGCGTCATTTCGGCGAAGCTTACGCCCAGAATCTCGCGCTGCTGAATCGTGAGCGCCTGTTAGCCCCAGTGCGAACCGATCTGGCCTTGTCGCTGCGCCTGGCGGCCAGCCCGATTACCCAACGCTGGATCGAGCACGATCAGAACCCTGCCCTGCGTGAACTGTTCTTTGCCGAAGCAGAAACGTATCGCCAGGCGCTGCACGACCGCGCCTACTTCTTGGTGAGCGACGAGAGCCTGCACTATTACTTCAACAGCGAAGCCGAGCCAACGTCTATCACGCCACGTTATCAGCTCGATCGCAACGACCCGGCCGACGAATGGTATTTCAGGGTGGCGGGCAGTGAGCTGCCCTACCAGATCAACATCAATACCGACCAGCAACTGGGGCTGACCCGGGTCTGGATCAACGTACCCATTCGCAACGCCGAGGGCCACACCTTGGGGCTGGCCGGCAGCAGTCTCGACTTGAGTCGCTTCCTCAGCTCGCTGGGCGAGCAAGCGGCTGACGGCATCACCCCCATTCTGGCGCGAGCCGATGGCGCTATCCAAGCGCACCCCGATCGCGACCGAATCGCCTTCAACACAGCAGCGCACGAGGTCACGGCCGGCCACAGCCTGGCTGGTCTGGTGCCGGCCAGCGAACAACCAGACCTGCAGCAGGCCCTGGAAGCGGCACGCAACGACCCGCTCGGCGTCACGTTGACCTCGCTGACCGTGGACGGAGTCGATCAGATCGTGGCCATCACTTACATTCCCGATCTCGACTGGTTTGGCTTCACCGCGCTCGACCTACGCAGCGCACACGTGATTTCGCCTTATGGGTTCTGGCTTGCCGTGGCTGGCCTGGCCTTGCTGCTCGCCAGCTTGCTGAGCATTTTTGGTTACGGGGTGGAGCGCCTGGTGCTGCGGCCCATCAGACAGCTGCAACAATCGGCGCGCGCCTTGGCCGCAGGAAATTATCATGTGAGCCTGCCCTCGCAAGCCGACGAAATCGGCGATCTCAGCCGCAGTTTCGGCGAAATGGCGAGACGGGTGGAGCAGCACACTCGCGAACTCGAAGATCGTGTGCGACATCGCACCCGCGAGTTGGAGGCGGCCAATCTCGCCATGGCGCAGAGCCAAACCAAAATCTCGCAATCCATTGAATACGCGGCCTTGATTCAGAGCGCGATTCTGCCCGATCGGCAATTGGCGCAGGCGTTTGGCGCCAACCATTTCGTGATCTGGCAACCTCGTGACGTGGTGGGCGGCGACTTCTACGTTTTTTATGAAAGTCACGATGTCTGGTTGCTGGGACTCGTGGACTGTGCGGGGCACGGTGTTCCGGGCGCCCTCATGACGATGCTGGTGAAAGCCGCATTGGATCGTGTCATCCAGGAATGTCGTTTGGAGAACCCGGCTGAGCTGCTGCAGCATGTCGACCAAGTGATGCGTGCGATGCTGGCCAACAGCCATCTGCCTCGCGGTCTCGCGACCAACGCCGAAGCGGGGCTGTTACTGGCGGATAAAGCCAAGCGGCAGCTACGGTATGCCGGCGCCAGGATCCCGCTCTACACCAGCGACGGCCAGGAGGTGCAGGAGTACCGTGGCGACAAGCGGGCGCTCTGTGACCGCCGTGTGGGTAAATATCACAACATTGATTTGCCGCTGTGCACCAACACCACGTACTATCTCACGACCGATGGATTTCTTGACCAGGCGGGCGGCGAGCAAGGCTTCGGTTTTGGCAGCTCTCGCTTTCGGCGAATGCTGCAGGCTAACGCTAACCTGCCCCTGGCCCAACAGGCTCACGGTTTCAAGGCCGCCCTCGCAGCCTACCAGGGCAGCCAGCCCCAACGAGACGACATCACTCTGCTCGCCTTCCGATTCAACGTCAACTAAACCCAACTCCGTGAACGCCAGCGAACTTTACGCCCTCCGCCTGCGCCTGCAAGAGAGCCAGACTCTGCTCTGCTTCAATGGCCCCATGTCACGCAGTCTCATCGAAGAATTCGGCAACGCCCTCAAGCGCTACCTGGAGCTCGATCAGGTCAAGCCGGGCGCAGCCATGGACGTGTTCTCGGTGTATATCGAAACCACCCAGAACATTCGCCACTACACCATCGAACGGGGTTACGACGACGCCCTGGCCGCAGCAACAGTGGTGATCTCTCGCGAGAATGGCCATTACGTGGTCTCGGCAGGCAACGTTGTAGAACTGGCCGACGGTGAGGCGCTGGTAGCCCGTATCGCGCACTACAGCACGCTCGACAAAGCTCAGCTCAAAGCCGAGTACAAAACGCAGTTGCGCCGGCCACGTCGCGCCGACCATCCCGAATCTGCCGGGCTCGGTCTCATCGAAATCGCGCGACGGGCTTCGGCCCCTCTGCAAGCCACCCTGAGCGAGCTCTCGTCCAACCGGGCCTTCTTCAGCCTCAGCGTCGTGATATAACTCCCGGCCATACAGGCCATGCCACCTATGAACGACATCCACATCGAGGGCAGTCAATCCACCCCCACCATCACGACATGCGCGGCCAGCGGTGTCTTGCGTATGGTGGGCGAATCCTACCCCGAGAACGCCTACGAGCTCTTCGGCCCAGTATTCACCTGGGTAGAGACTTTTCTTGACGATACCGCCCAGCCCCTGCGCGTTGAGCTCGAGCTCATGTATCTCAATACCAGCAGCATCAAGGCGGTCATGGATGTTTTCGACATGCTCGAACTGGCCCATGAAAAAGGTCGCGAGGTCTCGGTGCACTGGTACTACGACGCCGAAAACGAGCGCGTGGGCGAGCTGGCAGAAGAATTCCGCGAAGACTGCTCATTCCCTTTTCATGTCCTGAGCAAGTGAAAGAAGCCAAGCACCTTCAGCTCGAGGAACGGGTGCGCCGCATCCTGGCCGACCCCGCCCATCGCGAGAACCCTCTCACCGAGGTGTTGGGCGAGGTTTGGACCACGCTGGAGAATCATCTTGAGCGGCTGGAGCGCATTACCCTGCTCTCGGACTCCTTCCAGGCCATGGCGCGAGAACGCGAACGGGGTTTGAGTGAGCGTTTCGACCGGCAACTGCGCCGCATCAACCGCATTGTGCGCATTTCTGATCGCTATCAAAAGATGCTGCAGGAGCTCAATGCGCATCTCAAGGAAGCGTCTCAACGCGACATGCTCACGGGAATCCGCAACCGTCGCGCGGTCATGCACGAGATTCAGCAAGAACTGGAGTTTGCCAACCGGCAAAGGGCACCTTTCGTGCTGGCCATGATCGACGTCGACCGTTTCAAACAGATCAACGACGTCTACGGTCACACCGTAGGTGATGAAGCCTTGGTGCGCATTGCCCACACACTGTGTAGCGATTTGCGCCAGAGCGACGTGTGTGGGCGTTGGGGCGGAGAGGAATTCATGCTGTTGTTGGCCAACACCAGCCTGGTAAATGCTTACCCGATTCTAGAGCGCAAGCTCGAAGCCATACGTCATCTCGATGTGGGCGTTCACTCGACCCGGCCAGAACATATGTCGGTAAGCATCGGCGTGGCGGCCTATGAGCTCGGCGAAGCCATCACGGCAACCCTCGGGCGCGCCGATGCCGCTCTATACGCTGCCAAGCGTAGAGGTCGAGATCGCATCGCGCCTACGCTCGATGAAGCTCGGGCGGGTCGGCTGCCCGACTTGCCGCAGCCAAGCCAGAGAGTTCCTGCACCCTGACGTTGGCAGCAGCGACCGCCCGGCAAAGGGCGACCGCCAGCCTGCTGTCACCGCTCAATTCAACGCGCCGTGACAATGTTTGTATTTTTTTCCGCTGCCACACGGGCAGGGCTCGTTACGGCCTACTCGCTTGAAACCGCCACCGGCGGCCGCAGCTGCAGCCGCTGGCGCGCCGCCGGCAGCTGCCGTGGCATCGCCCTGACCCGGCTGCTCGTCGTGCTGATATTGCACGTTCTGCACGTGGGAGCGGTCGGCTTCGGCTTGCGCCGCCTGAGCTTCTTCGGGTGACTGAATTCGAACCGTGAGCAATACCCGAACCACGTCGCGGCGGATGCGATCCAGCATGTCGGAGAACAGCTCGAAGGCTTCGCGCTTGTATTCCTGCTTGGGATTCTTCTGCGCGTAGCCACGCAGATGGATGCCCTGCCGCAGGTGATCGAGGGCAGCCAGATGTTCACGCCATTGGGTATCGATGGCCTGGAGCATGATGGACCGCTCGAAATTGGCCCAGGTTTCGACACCAACACGGTCGACCTTGGCCTGATAAGCCTCGCGGACCGCAGTTTGCACACGTTCAACGATATCGTCGTCGGTGAGGTTGGGCTCGGTCTTGAGCAGATCCACCAGCGGCAGCTCGATCTGCCAATCGGCCAGCAGCGCCGCCTGCAGAGCTTCGAGATTCCATTGTTCTTCGAGCGACTCTGGCGGCACATGCTGCTGCACCAACTCGAGCACCGTGGCGTCGCGCAAACCTGCGATCATCTCGTCGATGCGTTCCGATTCGAGCACCTCGTTACGTTGACCGTACAGCACCTTGCGCTGATCGTTGGCCACGTCGTCGTATTCCAGCAGCTGCTTGCGGATGTCGAAGTTTCGACCCTCGACCTTGCGCTGCGCGGTTTCGATGGAACGCGTGACCATGCCGGCTTCGATCGGCTCACCTTCGGGCAGCTTGAGGCGCTCCATGATGCCGCGGACGCGATCACCGGCGAAGATCCGCATCAAGGGATCGTCGAGCGAGAGGTAGAAGCGTGACGAGCCTGGGTCGCCCTGACGACCTGCGCGGCCGCGCAACTGGTTGTCGATACGGCGCGACTCGTGACGCTCGGTGCCGATGATGCGCAAGCCGCCCGCTGCTCGAACCTGTTCGTTGAGCGGTTTCCATTCTTCGCGCACTTGTTGGATGCGGGCTTCGCGTTGTTCGTCGTCGAGGGCGTCGTCGGCTCGCAACAGCATGATCTGCTTCTCGACGCTGCCGCCCAACACGATATCGGTACCGCGACCAGCCATGTTGGTGGCAATCGTGATACGCCCGGGTTTGCCGGCTTCGGCGATGATTTCGGCCTCGCGAGCGTGCTGCTTGGCGTTGAGCACTTCGTGAGGCAAATTGGCCTGCGTGAGCAGATCGGAAAGCAGCTCGGAGTTCTCGATGCTGGTGGTACCCACCAACACCGGTTGGCCACGCTCCTGACAATCGCGAATGTCGGCCAGAATGGCCTGGTATTTTTCGCGGTCGGTCTTGAAGACCTGGTCGTTTTGATCGACCCGGATCATGGGCCGATTGGTGGGGATGATCACGGTTTCGAGACCGTAGATCTCCTGGAATTCATAGGCCTCGGTGTCGGCCGTTCCGGTCATGCCCGAGAGCTTCTCGTACATGCGGAAATAGTTCTGGAAGGTGATCGAAGCCAGCGTTTGGTTCTCGGGCTGGATCTTGACGCCCTCTTTGGCCTCGACCGCCTGATGCAAACCTTCCGACCAACGCCGGCCGGCCATGAGTCGCCCGGTGAATTCGTCGACGATGACGATTTCGCCGTTCTGCACCACATAGTGCTGATCGCGGTGAAACAGCGTGTGGGCCCGCAAGGCGGCCATGAGGTGGTGCAGCAGCAGGATATGACGAGGCTCATAGAGCGATTCACCCTGCGGCAACATGCCGAGATTCATCAGCAGCTCTTCGGCGAACTCGTGACCCTGGTCGGAAAGATGCACCTGCCGACCCTTTTCGTCGACCCAGTAATGCCCTTCGGGTTCGGGTTCATGCGGACGCGGCTCATGCGCCATGGCTTTGAGCTGCGCCGGCACCTCATTCATGCGCTGGTAGAGCTCGGTGTGGTCGTCGGCCTGGCCCGAGATGATGAGCGGGGTACGCGCTTCGTCGATGAGGATCGAATCGACCTCGTCGACAATGCCGAAATTCAAACCCCGCTGACGCCGGTCTTCGACGCGATACTCCATGTTGTCGCGGAGATAGTCGAAGCCGAATTCGTTGTTGGTGCCGTAGGTGATGTCGGCCCGATATGCTGCTCTTTTATCTTCGTTCGTTTGGTTGGGAACCACCACGCCAACCTCGAGCCCGAGGAAGCGATACAGGCGCCCCATCCATTCGGCGTCGCGGCTGGCGAGATAATCGTTGACCGTGACCACGTGCACGCCCTTGCCGGTAAGCGCGTTGAGGTAGGCCGGCAACGTGGCCACCAACGTTTTACCCTCACCAGTACGCATCTCGGCGATGCGGCCGCTGTGGAGCACGATGCCGCCAATGAGCTGGACATCGAAATGACGCATGCCCAGCACTCGTTTGCTCGCCTCGCGAACCACCGCGAAAGCCTCGGGGAGAAGGTCGTCGAGCTTGGCGCCATCGGCGAGTCGTTGGCGGAACTCCGCCGTCTTGCCCACCAGATCGGTATCGGATAGCGCCTCGAACTCGGGTTCGAGGGCGTTGATACGGACAACTTGTTGTCGGAATTGCCGGAGCAGCCGATCGTTCCGGCTGCCGAAGATTTTCTGCAGCAGATTTAAGGCCATCTATGCACAACTCCGGCACGCGGCCGGAGTTCCATTAGTCAAGTCGTTCAGTTTAGCACCTGTTGCGAATCGTTCAGTCGAGCTGTGCCAGAGCCTGGCTGAGGGCGTTGCCCGCTCCCGAAAGATACAGACGGGGGTCGGCTGGCTGACCGGCCACCAGCACTTCGAAGTGCAGATGCGGCCCGGTTGAGCGCCCGGTGGACCCTACCGTGGCGATTTCCTGACCCCGTGCCACTACCTGGCCCGGCTTGACCAGCAAGCGCGCGGCATGAGCGTAGCGAGTAACCAGGCCATCGCCGTGGTCGATTTCGACCATATTGCCGTAGCCACGGAAACGACGGGCGTCGCGCACCACCCCACCGGCAGCGGCGAGTATGGGCGTGCCTTGCGGGGCGGCGAAATCGATGCCTTCGTGGAACGAACGTCGTTTGGTGATGGGGTCGAAACGCGGGCCGTAAGAAGAGCTGCGATAACGATAGCCATCGACCGGCATGCGCGATGGCGTGAGTTCGTGTGCCGCCACCAGGTCGAACAGCCTGGCTTCGAGTACAGCGAGATGATCGCTGCGGGCATCGAGCTCCTGTTCGAAGACGTTGACCATATGCTGGAGATCGCTCAGGCTGAGCGGCTCGAGTTCGATGAGCGGCCCGCCCTGACCGTCGCGATGGCCGAACTGGTAAGACTCGGGCGGCACCCCAGCGAGGTCGGCCAATTGCTCGCTGAGCAGATCCAGCTGCTGCATGCGCACTTTCAGTTCGCCCAATTTGCGTGCCAGCAAATCGACCTGAGCTGGGTCGGCTGCCGCTGCTTCGGCTGCGGCTTGTGGTGTGTTGGTACCCGGCTCTTGCGCCCGGGTGACGGGTGTGTCGGCCTCGATCGTGAGCTCAGGCAGCGGCGCCGACAAACGAGGCTCAATGGATGGTTCTTCCTGAGCCTGCGGCGCAGCGGCCTGCGCCAGCAGCGGGGAGCTTAAGCTGCCCCCGCCCGCGGCCAGCAGGCAAGCCATGAAAGCCCGCAGCCACCGGCGCGAACGTGTATGCTTGGTGATGATGAATCGCACCTTGAGAGCAACCTCCGAAATGAAACGTACGGGGCAGCGCCGCGGCGGCAGCGCTGATGCGTTGGGCTGGCTGAATCGAACGCAGCAAGGCTCCAGCCTGGTAGCAACGGCTCAACGGCTCATGACGTTGCAACAACATGTGAGTGCAAGCTTGCCCGGAGCGCTCGGCCAGGTTTGCCAGGTATTGAAATGGCAAGAGGGGGAGCTGCACTTGGCGGTTCCGGCAGCAGCCCATTCGGCAAAACTTCGCCAGGTGCTGCCTCGGCTAACGCAAAACCTGCAGAAGCAAGGCTGGGAGGTTAACCAAATCCGGGTGCGAGTACAAGCGTCTCGCCCCTTTGAGCCTGAACGCCCCGCCCGCGAAGCAAACTCTTTGCCGGATCAAGGCATTGCAGCCTTTGCCGAGCTGCAGCACCTCGTGCCGCCGGAAAGCCCATTGCACGAGGCTATCACGCGTTTATTACAACGACGTGGCCTGTAGCGCAGAAGAAATTTCGGTGTGCCGGCCAGCGCGCTTTGCGCCCACCCGGCAGATGGCATGGGGGGGCGCTGGCGCACCCGCCCAACGTCAGGCCAAGCCCCACTCCAGTCGCACACCCGCCGGCGCCTCGGCCGGTGAGTCGAAAGTGACGGTTTCCCAGGCATCGACCTCGGCCAACACGGCCCGAGCCAAGCGATTGTTCAGCGCATGACCCGACTTATGCGCCACGTAGCGCCCAATGATCGGCTGCCCAATCAGGTAGAGGTCGCCGATGGCGTCGAGAATTTTATGTTTCACGAACTCGTCGGCGTAACGCAGGCCATCTTGGTTGAGCACCCGATATTCGTCGAGAACAATGACGTTATCGAAACTGCCGCCTCGTGCCAGGCCGGCGGCACGCAAAGCTTCGACGTCGTTCACGAAACCGAAGGTGCGAGCCCTGGCGACTTCGCGAATGTAGGAATCATGGGCGAAGTCGATCTCGGCGCGAGCCGCGGTGGCGGCAATGGCCGGATGCTGGAAATCGATGGAAAACGACAGGGCGAAACCATCGTAAGGCTCGAGCCTCGCCCACTTGCGTTCGGCGCCCTCGCCTTCCGACACTTCCACCTTGCGTCGCATGCGCAGGAAGCGCTTGGGAGCGTTCTGCTCCTCGATTCCCGCCGACTGCAGCAGGTAGATGAAGGTATTGGCGCTGCCATCCATGATGGGCACTTCTTCGGCCGTGAGATCGACATGCAGGTTGTCGATACCCAGACCGGCGCAGGCCGACATGAGATGTTCCACCGTAGAGACCCTGACATCGCCCTGTTGCAACACTGACGCCATGCGCGTATCACCCACCTGGTCGGCCCGCGCGGGAAGATCTACCACCTGGGGCAGATCGACACGATGGAACACGATACCGGTGTTGGCTGCGGCGGGCCGTAGCGTGAGTTCGACACGGCGACCCGAGTGCAGGCCGATGCCGGTGGTGCGAACCACGCTCTTCAGAGTGCGCTGTCGGAACATGGATAAGGGTAATTCCCTACGGAAACACAAAGTGCCATTGTACGCTTACTCGCTGCTTACATCCAGCGATGTTTCAGCTGGTTTCAGCTATCACCCGATAGGCGGCGGCATCGAGCAGCCCCTGCAAGGCGGGCTCGCTGGGCTTGAGCTTGAAGATCCAGGTTTCGTAAGGGCTCTCGTTGACCTGTTCCGGGTTGGCCGCAAGAGTTTCGTTGAACCCCACGACTTCGCCGGCCACCGGCGCATGGATATCGGACGCAGCCTTGACCGACTCCACCACACCCGCCACGGCGCCTTGAGCCAAATGAGCGCCCACTGCCACATCACCCACAAAGACGAGATCGCCGAGGGCCTCCTGGGCAGGGTCGCTGATGCCCACCAGCACCAGCCCATCTTCGAGCAAGGCCCATTCATGGGTGGGAGCGTACTGGCGGTCGGTGGGAAGGTTCATGTTGCTTGCATGGCTCCGAGAGAAAGCGCGCTGCTGGAACGCACTGGAATATTGGCGTGGCGCTCCGATAGGCCGGATTCTGTGAGCGGTGGGCAACGCCCGCCGCCGGCAATCATTCTTCTGGGCCGACCATTGCTGGCCGGCTCTAGCCATCTACCCGCATGCTCGGACGGGCCGCCCTGTCTGGCCGCAGCCAGGCGCATGCCTATTTGATGTTGCTCCGGATGGAGGTTGCCGCGTTTCACCCTGCCGAGCTGCACAACATGTTGTGCGCCGTGCGGTTTCACCGCATCGGAGTGGTTCGCACCACCCACCCGACAGACTCGTCTCTGTGGCCCTATTCCTCGGTTTTACGCACCGGCTGTGCCGATGCGCTATCCGGACGGCCGTTAGCCGCCATCCTGCCCTGGGGAGTCCGGACCTTCCTCGATGGGCGAACCCACCGCGATTGCCTGGAACACCACGCACCTGCCATTTTAGCGGGTTTCGGACATTTCCCCCAGTCTGTTCGGCGCAGGCCGGGCTCGCTAGAATGTACCCATGAATCGTGAACGCCGTATGCACAGGATAGGCTCGATGATGGCCGGCCTGCTCGTGGCGGGCAGCCTCTGGGCGCAAGACGCTCGTGTGGTGGATTCCGCCGACGGGGCCGTGAGCGTGGTGGTGCTCAGCAACGAGCTGGTGCACCCGTGGTCGCTGGCTTTTCTGCCCAACGATCAAGGCCTGCTGATCACCGAACGCCCAGGCAGGTTGCGCCACCTCAGCGCCCAGGGCAGCCTCAGCGAGCCCATAGCAGGGGTGCCCGAGGTGTTCGCCCGGGGTCAGGGTGGTTTGCTGGATGTGGTGCTGGCGCCCGACTTCGAACAAAGCCGGCGGGTGTACCTGTCGTGGGCCAAGCCGGCCGGCAACAACCAAGCCTCCACGGCGGTTGGCTACGGCGAGCTGAGCGAAGATTTCTCTCGCCTGCTCAACTTTACCGAGATCTTTCAGCAGCTTCCCGCCGAAAGCACCGGCCACCATTTTGGGGTTCGCATGGTGTTCGACCCCACCGGCCAGTATCTGTTCGTGGCGTTAGGCGAGCACAATCAACGCAGCAGTGCGCAAGACCTTGCTTCGCTGCAGGGCAAGGTAGTGAGGCTGCACCCCGACGGCAGCGTGCCCGCCGACAACCCCTTCGTGCGCCGCGACGGAGCACGCCCCGAAATCTTCTCGTACGGACATCGCAATCCGCAAGGGGCGGTGTGGCATCCTGTGCGCAACGAATTGTGGGTGCATGAACATGGCCCACGAGGTGGCGACGAAATCAACATCATCGAGCCCGGCTTCAACTATGGCTGGCCCTTGGCCACCCACGGGCGCAACTACCCCCTGCTGCCCATTCCCGAAGCCCAGGGCAAGCATGTAGAGGGCACACAAGCGCCCTGGCACGTCTGGGCCGATTCACCGGCCATCAGCGGCATGGCAGTCTATACGGGCGATCGCTTTCCTGCCTGGCAGAACAATGTCTTTGTCGGTGCACTGAAAGATCGCGAACTGCTGCGGCTGGTGGTGAAAAACGACCAGGTCGTGCACGAAGAACGACTGCTGGGCGAGCTCAGTGCACGAATCCGCGACGTGCGCATGGGGCCCGACGGCCTGCTCTACGTGCTGACCGACGCCAGTCCGGGCGCGTTGTGGCGCCTTGAGCCCGAGGGCGACGCATGGAACTGAGTCACTCCAAGCCCGCTGCCACCCACGGCTTGCAGCGCCGCCACACTGTTAG
>JAJUJN010000404.1 GCA_029265335.1 Alcaligenaceae bacterium | reverse complement strand
GACCGGCGGCCAGAACGCCCTGCGTTCTGGCCGCTATTTATTTGCCTCCGCGCACTACAGTGCGTTGGCACATATTGGTTCAAAGCAAGGGCGAGAGCAAGCGGGCCCCGGCCTGCCCCAATTGCCGGGCCCAGGCGCGCAGCGATCTACCGGGTGATTGCTCGGAAATCACTTGATCTGCCTGTTGCATGAGGCGTTCCACATACGCCGAGAGCTCCACCACGAAGTCGACATCGAACAGCACGGCGCAAACCTCGAAGTTAAGCGTGAAGCTGCGATTGTCGAAGTTGGCAGTACCGACCATGCCGATGTCGTCGTCGATGATCAGTGTTTTGGCATGGAGCATCCGCTCGCGATATTCCCAGATCTTGACGCCGGCGCGTTGCAGCTCATCGTAGTACGACCTGGCTGCGGCCGACACAAAGCGGGAGTCGCTGTGCTGCGGAACCACAAGACGAACATCCACGCCACGTGCCGCGGCCGACGTGAGCGCCATCATGGCGGCTTCGGTCGGCACAAAGTAAGGCGTGGTCAACCACACACGCGATCGTGCCCCGTGAATGGCCGCCACGTTCACCCGATGAATGGATTCGCGCTCGTCGTTGGGCCCGGAATGCAGAATCTGCATTTCGATCTCACCCACGGGGCAAGGCGGCATGACCGACTGGAATTGCTCGACCGGTGGCTTTCTCTTTTCGGTGGAATACAGCCAGTCTTCCAAAAAGACCATCTGCAGCCAATGTACGGCGCCCCCGGTGAGCCGCAGGTGCACGTCTTCGAAGGCCTGCGGCGAATAGTCTTCGTGCCCGTGATCGGTCACATTGATGCCGCCCGTGTAGCCGATGTAGCCGTCGATCACCACGATCTTTCGATGCGATCGAAAGTTGATCACCGGCCGCAGTCGCCGGCCAATGCGAGTGTCGTGAAAGAAAGCCACCTCACCGCCCGCTTCGCGCACCGGAGCAAGAAACTTGCGCGGCGTGGTCATCGACCCCAAGGCGTCTACCAATACCCTAACCGTGACGCCCTCTTCGGCCTTCTGCACGAGGAGATCGCGCAGTTCGGTGCCTATGGTGTCGGTGGCAAAGATGTAGTACTCGAGATGGATATGGTGACGAGCCTGTTGAATGTCGGCAAACAGGGCATTGAATTTGGCGCGCCCGCCTTCCAGCAAACGCACCGACAGGGCAGTGGACAGCGGCGCATCACTGGTGGCCGCCCCCAGTCGAGCCAGGGCCTCCCAGCCGGGCGGGAACGCCGGCGGCGGATGTTCATGCTCATGCGCAGAAGCTTCCTGACTCGCCAGAGCCGCGCGGCTGCGCAGGCGTCGCAAGCGGTAGCGCCGCAGCCGCTGCGGCCCGAAGAAGTAATACAGCAGGAACCCGATGAGGGGCAGAGCCGCCAACACCAGTATCCACGATACGGTGGCTACCGGCCCTCGCTTTTGGAGAATCGTCCAGATGGCGAGGGCGGTGATGTAAAGACCCCACGCTACACCAGCGACCGTGCTCCAGGGTATCGCCCCTGACATGGGCGTTCAGCGTGCTCAGCGAACTGGAACGACGCGTGTCGCGCCCCCGCCGGTGATGACCTGCACGCGTTGCCCCGGATGCAGAGGAATGTCGGCGGCCTGGGCGACCACACGAGTTTCGCCGTTATCGAGCCGCAGGGTGATTTCGTAGCCTGCCGTACGCTGCATGTTCCGTTCGACCTGGCTACCTGCCAGCCCGCCGGCCACGCCGCCCACTGCCGTGGCAATGGTGCGCCCGCTCCCGCCACCGATCGTGTTGCCCAGCACTCCGCCCAGCACCGCACCCGAGATGGTGCCTATGCCACTCGTGCGGTCGCCTTCGATGGTGATGTTGCGCACGCCGAGGACAGTAGCCATATAGGTGACTTGCTCGCGCTGAGCCTGCTGATAGTTGTAGACATTACCCGACGCCGAGGGCGTGGCGCAGCCTGCCAGGGCGATGACAGCGCCCAGGGCCGCCGCGACAGCGGTGCGCCGCCAGAGCCGAGCAGAAAGTGCGAATTGTCCAACGTTGGAACTCATGTTTTACCTCGATCTTGTTGTGATGCCATGGTGTTGATCGCCATGACTGCGAACGAAGCTCGCTCGCCATAATCGGAACCTACCGCCTGGGGGATAATCATACCCTTTCAACCCGCTATCCCGAATCATATTGGCCGGAAGGCTGCGGCCACGGGGTTTTCTTTTTCATTTTTTCGGTAGTCATGGATTCTCTTACCCAGGCGGTTTACGGCGCCACGGTGCAAGGCGCCTTGCTGGGTCGCCAACAGGGCCGCAAGGCCTTGATCTACGGTGCCATTCTGGGCACCTTACCCGACCTCGACGTCTTCGTTCGCTATCCCGACCCCATCTCCAACATGACCTACCACCGCGGCTTCAG
>JAJUJN010000306.1 GCA_029265335.1 Alcaligenaceae bacterium | reverse complement strand
GCATCAGCGCGATGTCTTGGTTGATTGCCTTGAGCAGGCCAGGGCGCAACACCTTCACCGCCACTTCGCGACCATCGGGTAGTTCGGCAAAGTGCACTTGCGCGATCGAGGCCGAGGCCACGGGCTGTCGCTCGAAATTGCGAAACAGCACGTCGGGATGCTGGCCCAGGGCAGCCTCGATGGTGGTAATGGCGAGTTCGGGGTCGAAGGGTGGAACGCGATCCTGTAGCAGGGCGAGTTCGTTGGCCACATCGGCTGGCATGAGGTCGCGCCGCGTGGAAAGCATTTGCCCGAACTTGACGAAAATGGGCCCCAGCTCTTCGAGGGCCCGGCGCAGCCGTTCGCCCCGGGGGGCGTTGAATTTGCGCCCGAAGCGCAGCACCACCAGCAGGCGTGTGGCCAGTGGGTGGTGGAAGGTGGACATCACGAGTTCATCGAGGCCGTAGCGCAACATGATGAAGGTGATGCGCATCAGCCGGGGCAGGCTGGCAAGGAATCTCATGAGCGGGGCGGATCGGTGGCCTGCAGGGCAGCCACCCGGGTGAGAAGTTGTTGGGTACGTTCGTTCAGCAATTCCACCTCACCCTGCCAGTGTTCCACCTCCGCTCGTTGCGGCAGGTGATTGGCTTCGTAGACGGCGTATTCCACCAGATTCTCGTGCAGAGCGCGCGTGCGGGCGGCGATCTCGCGCCAGGCGTGGCGCCCCAGCTCGGCTAAACGCCGGGCAGCCAGGTCGCCCACCCAACGTGAGAGCTCCTCTTCGAGGTCGGGGCGCAGATGGGTGGCGAGTTCCGACAAGGTATGGGTGAGATCGGCCTCGCCTTCGATGCGGATGGCCTGCAAACGATCCTGGGCGTTGCCGCGCAGGAGTTGGAGCAGGTTGCCAGTACTGACATACACGCTGACGGCAGCGTTATCTGACGCGGCAGCAGCCAGGCGCCCGTGATGGTTGATGCGAAAAGCGTGGCTGCGGGCATCGAGGTGCAACACCACGACTTTGCCGGCATGTCGCTGCAATTGCTGAGTTGCCCAAGGCTCACGATCGAGCAGGGCATTGGTGGCCAGCAGCAGAGGAGCGATGGGAAGGGGAAGCATGGCGAGCCATTGTAAAGAGAAAAGGGCCATGCCAGCACGGCACGGCCCTTTTGGGTTGCAGGCTGAGCGCTGCCCTGGCGTTTACGCGCTGCCTGTCTCTGCGGGAATTTGCTGAATACCGGCCAACAACCAACCTGCGTTCTGCGGCTTGAGGAAGTTCCACACTTCTTCAAAACGATAGGCTTCGGGTTCGCTGTCGTCTTTGAGCATGCCCGAAAAGCGCACCGAAGCCAGATGCCCCTGCGGGAGGTCTTCGATACCGAGCAGACTGGCGTTGAGCAGCACCACCTCGGTGTGACCACCCGGCTCGCGTTGCTGCAGCGGCTCACGAACGGCGTCGATCAACTCGTCGGTCATGTATTCCTGCATGGTGGGAATATCGTTGCGGTCCCAGGCGTCTTGCAGCGCGATGAACTGCTTTTTGGCATTGGCCAGGAAATCTTGCGTGTTGAAGTCGGCCGGGATATACCACGACGGGTCGATGGGCTGGGTGGGCGCCGCTGTGCTCGAAACGGCAGGGTGGGCCGTGCTTGCGGGCGCCTCGGGCTGCGGCGGTGTGCTCACGGGTTGCAGCGGGCTACGGGCCATGGGCTGCTGAGAGCCTTGCCGGCCGGCTCCGGCGCCTTGCATGGCATGCTGCGCGCCGCCGCCGCGCAAGCGACGCAGCACGAACATCACGGCGAAGATCACCAGACCGATGAGCAGTACGCTGGCCAGGAATTCGGCAAAGGCTGCGCCCAGACCGAGATGTGTGAGCAAGGCCGCGAGGCCCAGGCCGGCAGCGATGCCGGCGATGGGGCCGAACCACCGCGATGCCGTGCTGCGGGTGGCGGCGGCACCTGCGGCACCAGCGGCTGAGCTGCTGGCCGCCGAAGTGGCGCTGCGCTGAGTGCCGCTGGCAGAGGGAGAGCTCAGCGGGCTGGTGGCTTGGCGCTGCTGCATGACGTTGCTGGACTGTTGGCCAAAGTTACCGCCGCCCAGACGGCGTCGGGCTTCGGAATCGAACGAGGTGACCAGCATCGCCACGGCGCTGACCGCGATGATGGCGATGGCGCAGAGGCGCGAAGTGTAACGTGGTGACATGAATACGTGTCTCCGGTATGGAATGGCAAATGATTTTACGGTGAGGGCTGGATGATACGGCAAGCCGTGTGAGTACTCCGGGTGCGCTGAGTGCCGAGGGCGTAAGAGTGGTGTGGAGGCCAAAAAGTTCCCGACTTTGCACCCACTCCGGCACGGGCACGGAGCCTGAATCGCAGCTCAGAGTTTCACGCCTTCATGAAGGGCCACGACCCCACCGGTGAGATTGAAATATTGCACCCGCTCCAGGCCGGCTTCGCGCATGAGTTCGGCCAGGGCCTCTTGATTGGGGTGCATGCGGATCGATTCCGCCAGATAACGGTAACTGCCTTCGTCGTTGGCCACGCGCCTGCCCAACCAGGGCAGAATGTTGAAGGAGTACCAGTCGTACACGGGCGCCAGCGGCTTGGCTATTTCCGAGAATTCGAGCACCAACAGCTTGCCGCCCGGTCTGAGCGCGCGCTGCATGGCTTGCAGGGCCACATGTTTGCGGGTCATGTTGCGCAGGCCGAAGGCCACGGTGATGCGGTCGAAGCTGTTGTCTGGAAAGGGCAGGGCTTCGGCGTCGCACACGGCCACGGGCAAGAGCAAACCCTGGTCGAGCAAACGATCGCGACCCACGCGCAGCATGGACTCGTTGATGTCGGTCAGCCACACTTGGCCGTTGGGCCCCACCTGACGGGCGAAAGCGCGGGCGAGGTCGCCGGTGCCGCCAGCGATGTCGAGCACTTTCATGCCGGGGCGCACCGCAGCCCGGGCCACGGTGAACTGCTTCCAGGCGCGATGCAGACCCATCGACATGAGGTCGTTCATGAGGTCGTAGCGCTCGGCGACCGAATGAAACACCTGGGCCACACGCTGCGCCTTTTCGGTTTCTTTCACACTCTGAAAACCGAAGTGGGTTTGGCTTGCGGCAGCGTCTTCTGGGCGGGAAGTGGCGCGATCGGCGCCGTCTGTCGCGTGGGTCATGATGAAGATCCTGAATGTTGGGCGATCAAGCGGGGTTTAGGGGTCGCGCGAGCCTCCGGCCGCTTCGAGACGTTGCAGGTAGTTGGCCCAGCGCTCTTCCTGATGGCGACCCAGATCGTAGAGGGTTTCCCATGAAAAGATACCGGTCTGATGGCCATCGGAGAAACGGGGGCGCACTGCATAGTTGCCTACGGGTTCCAGCTCGAGGATGTCGACATTGCGCTTGCCGGTTTGTAGCACTTCCTG
>JAJUJN010000540.1 GCA_029265335.1 Alcaligenaceae bacterium | reverse complement strand
CAATTTCCGGATTATCCCACCATCGGTGAGTCACTCCCGGGTTACGAACTACCGTATGCGTGGTTAGGGTTTTTTGCCCCGAGCGGCATGAGGCCTGAGCTCACTTAGCAAATTCATGCCGCCATGGTAGAGGCCATCGAAGATGAAGCCGTTTCGCAGCAAATTATCGATGCCGGTCTGGGTGTGATTACCAGCACGCCCGAAGAGTTTGTGGAGCGGATAAAGGCAGATAGCGCTTTCTACGCTGCGTTGCTCGAGAGCACAAATCTGCAAGTCGAGTAAGGATCAACTGTAAGGCTCAACTCGATCGGCGAGTTCCAGATCGGTGAGTACCATTCATTAGCACCCCGACCAAGGCTGCAGTCGGGGTGCTACTCAATCGCTGATCTGGGTTCTGCTTACCATCACTCAATGCGAATGTTCGCCGCCTTGATCACATCACCCCAGCGGGCGCGTTCTTCGTCGGTGAAGCGGTTGGCGTCTGCCACACTGTTGCCCACCGGCGTAATGGCGAGAGCTTCGAAGCGCTCAAGAACGTTCGGATCTTGCAGGGCTTTCACCACTTCCGCATTGAGAATTTCAACCACCTCGGGTGGCGTGTCTTTGGGCGCCACCAAGGGGAACCAGGCAACCACATTCAGGCCCGGCATGCCCATTTCGGCGGTAGTGGGCACGTCGGGCAATTGCGGAATGCGCTCGGGGCCGGCAATGGCCAGCGCTTTGATGCGACCCGACTGAATATGCGGCAGCAACGAGGGCGGCGAATCGATGGCGCCCGTAACCTCGCCGGCCATCACGGCCGTGGCCGAAGCGGCGCCACCCTTATAGGGCACGTGCGTGGTATTCGTGCCGGTTTCGCTGTTGAACAAGGCCTGGCCAGCGTGCGGCGTGGTGCCGTTGCCCGGAGAGCTGAAGAACACTTCGTCGGGGCTCTCGCGGGCCATTTCCACCAACTCCGTGAAGCTGCTCACCGGAACCTCGGGGTTGACCGAAACAATGAGCGGCATGTCGCCCACCACCGAAATCGTGGTGAAATCGTCGGCCGGCGAGAAGGGCAGGTCGCTGTAAATGAACTCATTCATCGTAACGATGCT
>JAJUJN010000457.1 GCA_029265335.1 Alcaligenaceae bacterium | reverse complement strand
CTGGATTTTGGGGCTTTCCACGGCCTTCTGTAGTGCTTGAGAAACGCGCTCGATTGTGGCTTCGGGCGTGCCTGCCGGGGCCAGGATGTAGAGCGATGGGGTGGAATCAAAACCGGGCAGCGTTTCGCCCACCGTGGGGATATCGGGCGCGCCGGGGAAACGCTCCGCCGACAACACTGCCAGAACCCGCACTCGGCCGCTCTCCACATGGGGTTGGGCCGCCGCCAGGCTGGCCACGCCCATGGGGATCATGCCTGAAGCGAGATCCTGCATGGCCTGGCTGCCGCCGCGATACGGCACGTGCTCGATTTCCACATCGGCGAGGGTTTTCATCCATTCGCCACTCAGGTGATGCTGAGAGCCGACGCCCACCGAGGCGTACGACAACTTGCCCGGATTGGCCCGTGCGCCTTCCAGCAGCTCGGGCAACGTGCTGAATTCGCTGTCGGCCGGTACCGCCACCGCCAGCGCGCTGCGGCCTACCATGCCAACGGGTTCGAAGGTGTTTTGTGGGTCGTAGGTGACTGTGGGGAAAACATGTGGCGCGATCAGGGCCGACGTTTCGGTGAACAGCATCGTATTGCCGTCGGGGGCGGAGCGCGACACGAAATCCACGGCAATGGTGCCACCTGCACCGGGACGGTTTTCTACCACCACGGCGCGATCCAGATCGTCGGAAATCTCCTGAGCGATCAAACGGGCCAGCGTGTCCACCCCGCCGCCCGGCGAGAAACCCACGACCAACGACAGGGGTTGGTTGCTTTGGGCCAGCACGGGGGCGGCCAGTATCAGTGGTAATGCGGCAATCCCGCGCTTCCAGGATTTCAACAACATACGGTGTCTCCTTATAGGGGAATCGATTGAAGAAGTATCAATTTCGACGCTAGGCTGCCATGGCAGCCACGGTAATAATGAGTAGTTTTGGCAAGCGGCTTCGGTTGCGCGTTCAGAGCGCCTGCGACTTGGTGCAATGATTGGTTTCGCAGGGGCTCCGCTTGCGAGGCGCGGCCCGGGCGAAACTTGCCAATACTTGAACGTCACGAGCGCGGAAGCGTGGGGAACATCCAGGCTGGCGCCAGAGCGAGCCCTTCGGCCACACCTGTTTTCTGCTTCGCCCGCACGCGCTTGGGCGAGACGGCAAGCCCTTCCGCGCAACGATTCACAAACTTGCTGTAATCCTGACGTCCCTGGGCGATGTGTTCGATCGCTGCCAGACTGGCGGCCTGGGGATCCGCGTTGATCAGGGCGTCCAGAATCACCTGGTGCTCCGCATGGGATTGGCGAGCCCGCTTGCTTTCGTCAAATCGCAGAAGGCGGTAAGCGTAGGTGCGGCGACGGATGTGCTGGATCTGGCCCACCAGATAATCATTACCCGCGCTGGCGTAGATGAGGTTGTGAAACTCCTGATTGGCGTGCTCGTATTCCGTGCTGGTGGCATTGGCCTGGCGCTCGGCCCGCCGGTGCAAGCGTATGAGCTCGCGCCTTTGCGCCGCCGACAAACGCTCCGCCGCCAGCCCAGCGCACAAGCCCTCAAGGCAGGCCAGGGCCTCGAACATGGCCGTGGCCTCGCTCTGTTCGAGCTCACGCACGAAGATACCCGCGCGTGGCACCACCTCCACGAACCCCAGTACCGACAACTGCAACAGCGCCTCGCGAACCGGCGTGCGCGACACCTGAAACCGCTCACTCAAGGCCTGTTCATCGAGCTGTTGCCCAGGCAACCACATGCCGGAGCCGATCTCGGCCTCCAACTGTGTGCGAATGCGGTCGGTGGTGGTGGGGGCGGGTTTGGATTCAACGCTGCGCTTGCCCCGCTTGATTTCGCCCGGCGAGGCGAGCTCGGCGCGTTGGCGCGTGGTCATACTGCGCGTCCTATCAGCGAAACGGTCTTTGATTATCGGGAAGG
>JAJUJN010000341.1 GCA_029265335.1 Alcaligenaceae bacterium | reverse complement strand
GCGCCGAGCCCGATGGCTACACCATTTTATTGGGCGCTATCGACACGCTCACTGCCCCATTGGTAAACCCCGCCGCCAATCTGAATGCAGTAGAAGATTTCGAAGCGGTTTCGCAATTGGCGCAGTCGCCAAACGTTTGGGTGCTGAGCCCCAGCTTTGAGGGCAAGACGCTCCCAGATCTCGTTCGCATTGCCAAGGATCGCCCCAACGAGATCGACTTCGCTTCTTCGGGGGTTGGCAGCATGCAGCACTTAGGTGGTGAGCTGCTCAACCAGATGGCTGATATTCAGCTTGCGCACGTTCCGTACAAAGGTGGTCCGGCAGGGTTTGCCGATGTCATCGGCGGAAGGGTGCCCGCAATGCTCTCGGGTTTCCAGGGCGCACTCGCGCAAGTCCGCGCTGGGGCCGTGGTGCCAGCCGCAGTGACTGACAGTAAACGATGGGATGCCATGCCCGAGGTACCCACTGCCGCCGAGGCTCTGGGCATGCCCGATTACGTCGTTATGAATTGGCAGGGCCTTTTCCTGCCCGCCAACACGCCCCAAGACCGAGTCGAGGTCCTTGCGAACGCGGTGGTCGAGGTAATGAGTGACCCCGAAACCCGCGAAGCACTCGCACGACTGGGTTATGAACCAATCGGCAACACCCCGGCTGAGTTCCGAGAAGTCATTCGCAACGAGCAGGCCTTGTGGGCTGAGTTGATTCAATCCGCTGGCATTCGAGCGGAGTAAGTCTTCAAGCGCCATACCTTAACAAGTGGCGCTCTTTTTTATGGAGAACAGCGGTATGACTATCACGCGCGGGAACCCGCCTGGTATGAAACATATGCGGGCTACGGTCTACAACCATTATGTGAGAGTAGATCCGCCCAAGAGCTTTATCTTCGTGTCGGGGCAGCTCCCTCGAGATGAGAACGGTCAAGCAGTGGGCGGCAACAGCATGCTTGAACAAACTCGACAGTGCTTTCGCAACATCGAAAAATGCTTGCAGGCGGCGGGAGGTTCGTTGAGCGACATCGTGTGGACCACCGTTTACACGACCGACATGCGTCAATTCAAAGAAATTGTGGCGGCGCGAGAAGAATTCTTCTCGGACAATCTTCCCACCAGCACCATGGTAGAGATCAGTCACCTGAGTGAGCCTGGCTTGCTTGTTGAGATCCAAGTGATTGCGGCAGTGTGAGTAACTGAGGCTTCTCTTGTAAAAATCACTTCATTAATGAAGCCCGAGCTGGTGTTAGCTTGCCCGGGCATTCTTTTACGCGAAAATTTTCATGCGCCTTGCTACATTTGTTTGGAATCAGCAACGTCATGTTGGCGTTGTGGCCGATGACGGCCAAAGCGTAACGTCTTTGAAGCTTGAGACGCAGGAGCGTCTTCATGGCGTTCTGGCTGTGATCGACCTCCACCTTCGAGGAGAAGACATCATCGCCCTTCAGGGTGAGGTTCTACCCATCGAAGACGTGCACCTCGAGGCTCCCATTCCTCGGCCCCGCCGCAACATTTTTTGTGTAGGTCGAAATTATCACGAGCACGCGCGTGAACTTGCCGACTCGGTGTTCAAGAGTAGCAGTGCTGCTACCGCTTCTTGGCCCATCGTGTTCTCCAAAGTGCCAGAATGCGTGGTCGGTCCGAACGAGGCGATTCAGTTGCCTGGCGCCGAAGTTTCCACTCACATCGACTACGAGGCTGAATTGGCGGTGATTATCGGTCGAGCTGGCAAAAATATTCGGCCGGAAGACGTGGCCGATCACATTTTCGGCTACACCATCGTCAACGACGTCACCGCACGTGACGTGCAAATGCGCCATCAGCAGTGGCATTTAGGTAAGTCGTTTGATACTTTTTGCCCGATGGGCCCGTGGCTCGTCACTGCGGACGCTTTCAACGCTCACGACACGCGATTACAGTGTTGGGTGAATGATGAGTTGCGGCAAGACGCTCGCACCCGCGATCTGATTTTCGATATTCCCACGCTGATTGCGACTTGCTCGCGAGGCATCACTCTGCAGCCGGGCGACATCATTGCCACGGGCACGCCTGCTGGTGTAGGCATGGGAATGGAGCCGCCGCAATACCTGCAAGCAGGCGATAAAGTACGGATTGATATTGAAGGTCTGGGAGTTTTAGAGAATCGAGTGGAGTAGGCCCGGAAAATCAGGGTTCCGAACGCCTTCGCAATCTGCCCCATCTTCGAGATGCAGAAGTGGGGCAGGTTGCGTTGCAGCCATCACAAAATCTGATGACCACACTCAGGTATCCCTATTTCCTCGTCGCCATGTTTCCTGCGTAGCATCAATGCACGCGGATCGAAGTTCGATCCGAATGAGGAGACAACGATGAGACCGTGGGAACAGAAAACAAAGATGCGCGTCGTGGGTGAGCAACGAGGGGAGCGGGCAAAGCGTACGTGGTGGACTGCCATGGCGGTGATTGCTGGGGCGTGGTCCTTGGGCTTTGCGATGCCAGCGATGGCGCAGGGCACGTCGAGCTATCCCGATCGGCCGGTAAACCTGGTGGTGCCTTTTGCGCCGGGGGGGCCAGTGGATATCACGGGGCGGAGTTTGAGCGAGGCTCTGGCTCGAGAGCTGGGGCAACCGGTGATCATTCAGAACAAGGCGGGCGCGGGCGGCAATATCGGCGCCGAGGAAGTGGCGCGCAGTGCGCCTGATGGATACCAATTGCTGTTGGCCTTGGATTCGATGCTTACAGTGAATCCGTATTTCTACAGCGATACGCTGTCGGTGCCTGAGTTGGAGCCGGTGGCGATGGTCGGTGAGCTTTCGAGTGTGCTGGTGGTTAATGCCAAGGGGCCGGTGCAGTCGGTGGATGATTTTTTGCGTGTGGGCAAAGATCCGGGGCTCACCTCAGGTTCCGGGGGAAATGCCACGGCTGGTCACCTTTACGCTGAATGGCTGAATCGTGATTTTGGTACGCGTTTAACTCACGTTCCCTATAAAGGGTTGAATCCGGCTACGCAAGATTTGCTGGCCGGTAATATCGACGCGATTGT
>JAJUJN010000349.1 GCA_029265335.1 Alcaligenaceae bacterium | reverse complement strand
GCCCATGCTTGAGACCATGGCGCAGTTCTTGTTGGCCGACCACATGGGAGGCGCCGCCTTCGAGCCGGCCATCGGTCCCATGGGCTACAAGCGTCTGCTCTCGCGCGTGCGTGGCCCGTACCCCACGGCAGATGGCCATCTGGCGATCGTGGTATACACCGACGCCCATTGGCGCACCTTCCTGGACCTGGTGGGCAAGCCCGAACTCCTCACCGACGACCCGCGCTTTCGCGACCAAGAAAGCCGCACTCAGGCCGCTGAAGACATGGGTCGCTTTCTGGCCGAACACTTGCCGCAGCGCACCACCAACGAGTGGCTCGATATCCTGAGCGAGGCCGACATCCCCGCAGCGCCGGTGAACACTCTCGAATCGCTCATGACCGACCCTCACCTGCAAGCGGTGAAGTTCTTCGAGCAACACGAGCATCCCACCGAAGGCATGCTCACCATGAGCCGTTTCCCGCTCAAGTTCAGCGCCACGCCCGCCAGCATTCGCCGGCACGCTCCCAATCAGGGCGAGCACACCCAAGAGGTGCTTGCCGAATGGTTAGGGCGCGAGGCCGCCAACGACTGAAGCCCGCAACGCTTCCCTTACTACACAACCCAACCTCAAGAGCCTGCCCATGACAACCACCTTCGATGCATTGGCCAATACCCCTGAACGCGTGGCATTGCGCGATGCCATCCGTCAAATCTGCGATCGCTTCGACGACGAATACTGGGGCGAACTCGATCGCACCCACACCTTTCCTTACGAGTTCGCCTCTGCCGTGGCCGAAGGCGGCTGGCTGGGCATTGCCATGCCCACCGAATACGGTGGCGCTGGCCTCGGCGTGACCGAAGCCGCCATCATGATGCAGGTGGTGGGCGCCTCGGCTGGCGCCTTTGCCGCCTGCTCCACCATTCACATCAACATCTTCGGCCTGCATTCGATCGTCAAGCACGGCACCGACGAACAAAAGGAACGCTGGCTGCCCAAGGTGATCAACGGCGAGACGCGCGCCTGCTTTGGCGTCACCGAACCCGACGCCGGCCTCGATACCACCAAAATCAAGACGCGTGCCGTGCGGCAGGGCGACAAATACGTAGTTCATGGCCAGAAGATCTGGACCAGCACCGCCCAGCAGGCCGACAAAATCGTTCTGCTGGCCCGCACTACCCCCATCGAAGAGTGCCGCAAGCCCACCGAGGGCCTGTCGCTCTTTTTCGCCGACTTCGATCGCAACGCCATCGACGTGCACGAGATTCCCAAGATGGGTCGCCACGCCGTGAACTCCAACCAGATCTTCATCGACGGCCTGGAGATTCCGGTAACCGACCGCATCGGCGAAGAAGGTCAAGGCTTTCGCTATATCCTCGACAGCCTGAACCCCGAACGCATTCTCAATGCCGCCGAAGTCATCGGCATGGGCCGTCGAACGCTGGCCCGGGCTGCCGACTACGCCCGCGAACGCGTGGTGTTTGGCCGACCGATCGGCAAGAATCAGTCGATCCAACACCCCCTGGCCGAATGCTGGTCGGAACTGTACGCCGCCGAACTCATGACGCTGCATGCGGCCGAACTCTACGACCGCGGCGAATCCTGCGGTGCGGTGGCCAACGCCGCCAAGTATCTGGCCGCCGATGCCGGCTTCCGAGCCGCCGACCGGGCGATTCGCACGCATGGCGGCATGGGTTACGCCCAGGAGTATCACGTGGAACGCTATTTCCGCGAAATGGTGGCCTGCCAGCTGGCGCCGGTGTCGCGCGAGATGATCCTGAACTTCATTGCCGAACGCGAACTGGGCCAACCCAAATCGTACTGATGCCCCGTTCGGGCAGCAGCGCCCCCTCGGGGCGCGGTCAGCGGCATGAGGGCGGCCGCAGCGTTAACTCTGGAGACATCACTTGTCGAAGATCGTCAACCGTACGCTGGACATTTTCGAACTGTTCGCCCGTGAACAAAAGCCGTTGTCGCTCACGGAGCTGGTGAAGCGTCTCGACATTCCCATGTCGAGCTGTCATGACGTGGTGCGCGCCCTCGAAGCCCGCGGCTACCTCTACGAGGTGAAGTCGCGTGCCGGCTACTATCCCACGGCTCGGCTTTATCGGCTGGGTCAACAAATCGTTCAGCACGACCCCATTGCCGCGCGGGCCGAAGCCCTGCTGGAAGAAATCAGCTTGCAGCTGAATGCTTCGGTATCGCTATCTCGCGCCAAAGACACTCAGTGCACTTATCTGCTGGTGTGTGTGCCCCCCGACCCTCTCGCCTTCCACACTCAACCGGGCGATAGCCTGCGCAACCTTTACGCCACGTCGGCCGGCAAGGCGGTGTTGGGCAGCTTTTCTGAAGAAGAGCGCCGCAAGATTCTTGAACAAACCCCGCTCGAGCCGCTCACCCCTTACACGCTCACCAGCGTCGACGCCATTCTGGCCGACGTGGCCGAAGGCGAAGCTCGCGGCTATTTCGTGAACCGCGAAGAGAGCGTCGAAGACGCCCTCACGCTGTCCGTGCGCATGATGCGCAACAACGATGTGTATGTGCTCACCGTCGCGGGCACCCGGCGCCGCATGGAGCGTCGCTTTGACGAAGCCCTGGCGGCCTTGCAGGCTGCGGCGCGCGAACTGGAGCGGGATGGCTGATCGGCCATCTCGCTGGGTTGAGTCCGCACCATCCGCTCACCAGACTCCTACTTCAATGGCGGAAAGCTGGCCACGTTCTGCATGGGCTCACCACCCAGCCAAGCTTGCAGATTGCTGATGAACCGCGCCGTGGCACGCTCGCCAAACCCTTGCACCGCGCCCGCGCTGTGCGCCGAGATCAACATATTGGGCGCCGTCCACAATGGTGATTCCGCGGGCAGTGGCTCTTGCTCGAACACATCGGAGTAGACGCCGGCCAAGCGACCACTCTGCAAGGCGGCGAGCATAGCGGCTTCGTTCACCAGCGGACCACGACCGACGTTGATCAAGCGAGCCTGT
>JAJUJN010000533.1 GCA_029265335.1 Alcaligenaceae bacterium | reverse complement strand
CCATCGATGGCGTGCCTTACATTACCTTCTTGGCGGCGGGCTCCATCTGCATGGGCGCCCTGTACGGCGCCAGCTTTGAGGCCACCTACGGCGCTTTTTCGCGGTTGCATGTGCAACGCACCTGGGAAGGGATGCTCAACACACCTTTGAGCCTCGACGACGTCTTATGGGGCGAGGTGTTATGGGCAGCGGCCAAGGCCATCAAGAGTGGTCTTGCTATTCTATTGGTCGTGCTGGTGTTTGACATTGCCCGCGCGCCCACCATGGTGTGGATCCCGCTGGTGCTCGTGGTCACCGGTTTCACCTTCGCGGCGCTGGCCATCATCATTACCGCGCTCGCCCGAGGTTTTGATTTCTTCATGTATTACTTCACTCTGGGCGTGACTCCCATGGTGTTTCTTTCGGGCGTATTCTTTCCGGTTGAGCAATTGCCCGAGATTCTGGTGGCGGTGATTCAGTGGTTCCCCATGGCGCCTGCCATCAATCTGGTGCGGCCGCTCATTCTGGGAGAAATGCCGCCCAACGCGGCTTGGCTGCTGGCGCAGCTACTGGTTGCCGGTGTATTGGCCATGTGGCTGGCGGCGATTTTATTGCGGCGCCGGCTCTTGCGTTAAGGCGGGGCACGGGCGAGCCCGGTTACGCTTTGGGCGTACCCGGTTTTTGCGGCCCGGTTTGTACTCTGAATTTTTTATGCACTCATTATGATTGATTCACAAGATCCCTCTGCTACTGCTCGCGCCGATCAGGTCTCTGCCACCGAGCACGATGTGATCGTGGTCATGGCCAACGTGCCCGACCTTGCCCTGGGCAAGCGCATCGCTCACGTGTTGCTGGAAGAAGGCCTGGCCGCGTGTGTGAACCTTGGGGCTCCCATGTTGTCCATGTATCGCTGGCAAGGGGAGATTGCTGGCGACGAAGAAGTGCCGCTCTGGGTCAAATCCACCCGTGATCGCCAGCAGGCGCTGTGCGACGCTATCGTGCGTCTGCATCCCTACGACGTGCCTGAAGTTTTGGTGCTCCCGGTGAGCGGTGGCTTGCCTTCTTATTTGCAATGGGTGGTCAACGAAACCCGCCTGCCTCTACATGATTGATCGTTTGTCGGTGTCAGATTCCATGCCTGCCACGGCCGGAGTGCCGTGGTCGCACGCGCAGCTGTGGCTGTTTGCCGTGCTTTGCGCCCTGCTCGCGCTGCTGGGCGGCAACAGCCAGGCCCAGGCGCTCACCGAAGCCGATCACGGCGCTGCTCATCTCGCGGGCGCCGACGT
>JAJUJN010000051.1 GCA_029265335.1 Alcaligenaceae bacterium | reverse complement strand
GTTTCGCCCCCGGGAAAGCGCAGCGGCCTGAGTAGGTGTGCCAACCCCGATACCGACGGAATCCCTTACACTGATTGCTCGAAGATTCAATTGACGTTGCCGCCCCGCTGGCGGCAGCTCAGCGTTCAGGAGAAGCCATGAAAACTCGCGCTGCCGTAGCCTGGAAGGCTCAAGACCCCCTCATCATCGAAGATGTCGAACTGCAGGGTCCGAAAGCTGGCGAAGTGTTGGTGGAAATCAAGGCCACCGGCATCTGCCACACGGATTATTTCACGCTCTCGGGCGCCGACCCCGAGGGACAGTTCCCTGCCATTCTGGGTCACGAAGGCGCCGGTGAGGTGCTGGAAGTGGGCGCTGGGGTCACTTCGCTCAAGCAGGGCGATCACGTGGTACCGCTCTACACGCCGGAATGTCGGCAGTGCAAGTTCTGCCTGTCGCGCAAGACCAACCTGTGTGGCGCCATTCGGGCCACCCAGGGCAAGGGCCTGATGCCCGACGGCACCTCGCGCTTCAAGGTGGGCGGCAAAGATGTTTACCACTACATGGGCACTTCCACCTTCTCCAACCATATTGTGGCGCCCGAAATCGCCCTGGCCAAGATCCGCTCCGACGCCCCCTTCGACAAAGTCTGCTACATCGGCTGCGGCGTCACGACCGGCATTGGCGCTGTACTCTTCACGGCCAAGGTAGAGCCGGGCACCAACGTGGTGGTGTTTGGCCTGGGTGGCATTGGCTTGAACGTGATCCAGGGCGCAAAAATGGCAGGTGCCGACAAAATCATCGGTATCGACATCAACCCGCAGCGCGAAGCGCTGGCGCGCAAGTTCGGCATGACCGAGTTCGTGAACCCGAATGATGTCGAGAATGTCGTCGATCACATTATTCAGCTCACCGATGGCGGCGCCGATTATTCCTTTGAGTGCATCGGTAACGTCAACACCATGCGTCAGGCGCTGGAGTGCTGCCACCGCGGCTGGGGCCAGTCCATCATCATCGGCGTGGCCGGCGCCGGTCAAGAGATCGCCACCCGTCCCTTCCAGCTCGTGACCGGCCGCGAATGGAAGGGTTCCGCATTTGGTGGTGCACGCGGCCGCACCGATGTTCCCAAGATCGTCGACTGGTACATGGAAGGCAAAATCAACATCGACGACATGATCACTCACACCTTGCCACTCGAGCGCATCAACGAAGGCTTCGATCTCATGAATCGTGGTGAATCGATCCGCTCCGTGGTGGTGTTTTGATTCAGGAGGTTCCATGCTTGAACTGCTCAGTGAACATCGCTGCTTCGGCGGCTGGCAGCGTTATTACCGCCATGCTTCATCGGTAATTGGCCTGCCCATGCGATTTTCGGTGTATGTGCCGCCGCAGGCAGAAGCTGGCGCTCGCCTGGCCACGCTGTTCTATCTGGCGGGCCTCACCTGCACCGAAGAAACCTTCATGATCAAGGCGGGCGCCCAGAGGCTCGCGGCCGAACACGGCATCATGTTGGTGGCGCCCGACACCAGCCCGCGCGGCGCCAGTCTGCCGGGCGAAGACGACGACTGGGATTTCGGCAGCGGTGCCGGCTTTTATGTGGATGCCACACAGGCGCCCTGGAGCCAGTACTACCGCATGTACAGCTATATCGTGAACGAGCTCTACGGCGTAGTCACCAGCGAACTGCCTGGCGACGCCACTCGCACGGGCATCTTTGGCCACTCCATGGGCGGTCACGGAGCGTTGGTGCTGGCGCTGCGCAATCCCGACAAATTCCGCAGTGTGTCGGCTTTCGCCCCCATCGCCGCGCCCAGTCAGTGCGACTGGGGCAAGAAGGCACTGGGTGGTTACCTGGGGCAGGACACCGCCGCGTGGGAGCCCTACGACGCCACAGCACTCATGCAGGTGATGCGTACGCCCTTCCCCAATGGAATTCTCGTCGACCAGGGCATGGCCGACCAATTTCTGCATCAGCTGCATCCCGGCGCCTTCGAAGCGGCCTGCGCAAAAGCCAATCAGCCGCTCACCTTGCGTCGGCACGAAGGCTACGACCACGGCTATTACTTCATTTCCACCTTCATGGAAGACCACCTCGCGCACCATGCGCGCGAGCTCGAAGCACAGGGTTGATCGAGCATCGGTGAGGTAGTTTCTCGAGCTGTCTGGAGGGCTGCGCACAGCTGTGGCGCACCCTCCGACGGTGAATGGCACAGGGGCCGGCCTCGAGCTGGCCCCTGCGCTGACCAACCCGGCAGTGTGGGTGTTTACACCAGCGCGTAGGTGAAATCGCCGGCTTCGAGCGCACTGCGATAGCGCGCCATATCGGGGATGGGGTGGCGAGCCACGCCCGAAGCTACAGCAGCTTCGGCCACGGCTGTGGCTACCTCTACCACCAGTCGCGGGTCGAAAGGGGTGGGAATGATGTATTCGGGGCTGAAGGCGAGCACTCGACCCGGATAGGCGCGAGCCACGGCATCGGGGATTTCACGACGGGCCAGGCCTGCGATGGCGTGCACTGCCGCCATTTTCATTTCTGGCGTGATGCGCGACGCGCCGGAATCCAGTGCGCCCCTGAACAGGAAGGGGAAGCACAGCACGTTGTTCACCTGGTTGGGGTAGTCGGAACGTCCGGTGGCCACGATGGCGTCGGGGCGCACGGAGTGGGCGACTTCGGGGCGAATCTCGGGCTCGGGGTTGGCCAGGGCAAGAATGACCGGGTTGGCGGCCATCGATTGCACCATCTCGGCGTTGAGCAGGCCGGGCGCCGAACAACCCAGGAAAACATCGGCTCCTGCAATGGCTTCGGTGAGCGTGCGAGCACTATGAGCAGTGGCGAAGCGGGCCTTGGTGGGCTCCATGTTCGCTTCGCGCCCCGCGTACACCACGCCACGAGAATCGAGCAGCAGGATTTGGCTGCGATCCAAGCCCAGGTGCACCAGTAGTTCCAGCGAAGCGATGGCCGCTGCACCGGCTCCCGAGCACACCAGTCGGATCTCGCTCAGTTTTTTGCCGGCCAGTTCCAGGCCATTGATGAGCGCCGCCGACGCCACGATGGCAGTGCCGTGCTGGTCGTCGTGGAATACGGGGATATTCATGCGCTCGATGAGCCGCTGTTCGATATAGAAGCACTCGGGCGCTTTGATGTCTTCGAGGTTGATGCCACCGAAGGTGGGCTCGAGTATGGCAATGGCGTCGATGAGTTTGTCGGGATTGTGCTCGGCCATTTCCAGGTCGAACACGTCGATGCCGGCAAACTTTTTGAACAGACAGGCTTTGCCTTCCATGACGGGCTTGGCGGCGAGCGCGCCGATGTTGCCCAGACCCAACACGGCGGTACCGTTGGAGATCACGCCCACCAAATTGGCCTTCGAGGTGTAAAGACGAGCTTCGTCGGGTTCGCGATAGATGGCCATGCTGGCATGGGCCACGCCCGGCGAGTAGGCCAAGGCCAACTGGCGTTGATTGTCGAGGGCTTTGGTGGGGACGACCGAGATCTTGCCTGGCAAAGGAGTGCGATGATAGGCCAGAGCGTCGTCGAGATTGTCGTCTTTCATGTGAAGGGTCGCGGTGGGTGGAATCTACGAGGGCACGAGTGCGGTAACGCTGGATCGACGTCTTGCAACACGTAAGCGCTAGCTTAACGCACTTGCCCGCGTGCGATCAGCGCGCCAGCACCTTCAGGGCTTGCTTGATGCCCTCGCTGACCGAGAGATCGGCAGGCAGCTTCTGCAGGGCTGCCGTGGCTTCTTTGTCGGAATAACCGAGTGCTGCCAGCGCGTGCAGGATATCGCCACGCCCTCCTTCCGGAGCTGCTGAAACCGGCGCCATGTTGTTGTCGAGTTTGCCTTTGAGCTCCAGCAGCAGGCGTTCGGCGGTTTTCTTGCCGATGCCCGGCACGCGCACCAGACGAGAGCTGTCTTGCTGCGCGATCACTTCAGCCAGTTCGGCAACGGTGAGCCCCGAAAGCACGGCCAGAGCCAGTTTGGCGCCCACTCCACTGATGCGAATGAGCTGACGAAACGTAGCGCGCTCCGCCTGCGTGGCGAAGCCGAACAGCGCGTGAGCGTCGTCGCGCACTACCAGATGTGTGTGCAGCGTGCAGGCCTGGCCTACCTCGGGTAGCTGGTAGAAGGTGCTCATGGGCACGTCGATGTCGTAGCCCACGCCCTGGACGTCGAGGCAGATCTGGGGAGGGTGCTTTTCCAGCAAGGTGCCGGACAAACGGCCAATCATGGCGACTTGGAAGAGGTAGCAAAGAAGCCGTGATGGTACCAGCGTGTAGGTTTGCTGGCGGATCGCGACGCATTGTGGCGCTTTCCAGAGGATCGGCCTTCAGACCGAAAGCCTGTTTGATGCTGGTGAGAGAGGTAGGGATAAGGTAACAGTTTGTGAAACAAGCGTTGATTTCTCCTTTTGAATTATTAGGGACGCATTATTGAAATCAGGCACTTGTTTAGTGCATAGAAGAGAAAAATTAAAACATAATGCCCAAAAAATCAATAACTTAGGTATTATACATGATTTCTGAACTCTTGCGTGAGCCGTGACAAAATCAGGGACGTATTAATAACTTTCCGCTTGATTTGGGCGTCATCAGCCAGTATTGTTGCCTCCCTTGACATCCAAGTGCAGTTATGGGAGGCATCATGTCCACCACCAAATTGCTGTCCAGTCACACCCCGGCAACCACGGTGGTCGATGCCACTCGCATTGGTCTACCCGCGGCTCGAGGCCTGTATCACCCCAGTCACGAACACGATTCCTGCGGTGTTGGCTTTGTTGCCAATTTCAAGGGCAAGCGCAGTCACACCATCATTGAGCAAGGGCTCAAGATTCTCGAGAACCTCGACCATCGCGGGGCAGTGGGCGCCGATCCTTTGATGGGTGATGGTGCAGGCATATTGCTGCAGATTCCCGATGAGCTGTATCGGGAAGATATGGCCCAGCAAGGAGTCGATTTGCCGCCGCCTGGTGAATACGGCGTGGCCATGGTGTTTCTGCCCAAGGAAACTGCCTCGCGCCTGGCCTGCGAGAATGAATTCGAGCGCGCAGTGCGTCATGAAGGCCAGGTGGTGCTGGGGTGGCGCGACGTGCCCATCGATCGATCGATGCCGATGTCGCCCGCTGTCAAGGCCCGCGAGCCTGTGATTCGGCAATTGTTCATTGGCCGAGGCGCCGACATCATGGTGCCCGACGCCCTTGAGCGCAAGCTCTATGTGATTCGCAAAACAGCGAGCCATGCCATTCAGAAGATGCGGCTCGCCCATGGCAAAGAGTACTTCGTGCCTTCGGCGTCCAGCCGCACTGTGGTTTACAAGGGTCTGCTGCTTGCCGATCAGGTGGGTGTTTACTACCAGGATCTGGCCGACCCACGCGCGGTGTCGGCGCTGGCGCTGGTGCATCAGCGCTTTTCCACCAACACCTTTCCCGCCTGGCCGTTGGCTCACCCTTACCGTCTGGTTGCGCACAATGGCGAAATCAACACGGTAAAAGGCAATTTCAACTGGTTGCGGGCCCGCGAAGGCATGATGACTTCGGCCGTGCTGGGCGAAGACCTGGCCAAGCTGTACCCCATCGCCTACGAAGGTCAGTCGGACACCGCCATTTTCGACAACTGTCTCGAGTTGTTGGTGATGGCAGGCTACCCCATTGCCCAGGCCATGATGATGATGAGTCCCGAAGCCTGGGAACAACACGCCCAAATGGACGAACACCGGCGCGCGTTCTACGAATACAACGCGGCCATGATGGAGCCCTGGGACGGGCCGGCCGCCATGGTGTTCACCGACGGCAGGCAAATCGGCGCCACTCTCGATCGCAATGGCCTGCGTCCTGCGCGCTATCTCGTGACCGACGACGACATGGTGATTCTGGCCTCCGAAGCCGGCACGCTATCGGTGCCCGAGAACCGCATCGTGAAGAAGTGGCGTCTGCAGCCCGGCAAAATGTTGCTGATCGACCTCGAGCAGGGCCGCATCGTGGACGACGAAGCGCTCAAGAACCAAATGGCCGCGGCGCGTCCGTATCGTCAGTGGATCGAACGTCTGCGCATCAAGCTCGATTCACTGCCCACGCCGGAACAAGCCGATCTGGATGAGGCTCGTTCCGCAGTGCCGATGCTCGACCGTCAGCAGGCATTCGGTTGGACGCAGGAAGACTACAAGTTCATTTTGGAGCCCATGGCTGTCAGCGGTGAAGAAGGCACAGGCTCCATGGGCAATGATGCGCCGCTCGCCGTTCTTTCTCACCGCGCCAAGCCCTTTTACAACTACTTCCGCCAGCTCTTTGCGCAGGTCACCAACCCGCCGATCGATCCGATTCGCGAACAATTGGTGATGTCGTTGGTGTCGTTCATCGGGCCCAAGCCCAATCTGCTCGACATCAATAATGTGAACCCACCGCTGCGTCTCGAAGTGAACCAGCCAGTGCTCGACTTTGCGAGCATGGCGCAGATACGCCATATCGAGCGCGTTACCCAGGGTAAGTTCCGCAGCCACGAGCTCGACATCACCTATCCGGCGAGCTGGGGGCGCGAAGGCATCGAAGCCAGTGTCGCTTCGTTGTGCGCCCAGGCGGCGGACGCAGTGCAAGAAGGCTATAACGTGCTGATTGTGTCGGATCGTCGCGTGGATTCTCAGCGGGTGCCCATTCCTGCCCTGCTGGCTACCTCGGCCATACATCAGCATTTGATTCGCTCGGGCTTGCGTACTGCTACAGGTCTGGTGGTAGAAACCGGCTCGGCCCGCGAGGTGCATCATTTTGCGCTGCTTGCGGGATATGGCGCCGAGGCCGTGCATCCCTACCTGGCCATGGAAGCCCTCGAGAACCTCTGCGGAGCACACGAGGGTGATGCGCTTGCGCGCGCTGAAGCCGACAAGGCCATCAAGAATTACATCAAGGCCATCGGCAAAGGTCTCAACAAGGTGATGTCCAAGATGGGCATTTCCACTTATATGTCGTACACCGGCGCCCAGATCTTTGAAGCGGTGGGGCTGCGCAAAGCCCTGGTAGACCAATACTTCACCGGCACCGCCAGCACCATCGAAGGCATTGGTATCTTTGAAGTGGCCGAAGAAAGCCTGCGCCTGCATCGCGCCGCCTTCAGCGAAGACCCGGTGTTGGCCAATCGCCTGGACGCCGGCGGTGAATACGCCTTCCGGGTGCGGGGCGAGGAGCACATGTGGACGCCCGACGCCATCGCCAAGTTGCAGCACGCCACGCGCGGCAACAACTATCGCAATTACAAGGAATACGCGCAGATCATCAACGATCAGAGCCAGCGTCACATGACGCTGCGCGGGCTTTTCCAGTTTCGCTTCGATCCGGGTCAGGCTATTCCGCTCGACGAGGTGGAACCGGCTGCAGAGATCGTCAAGCGCTTTGCCACCGGCGCCATGTCGCTCGGTTCGATTTCCACCGAAGCGCACTCCGTGCTGGCCGTGGCCATGAACCGCATTGGTGGCAAGTCGAACACCGGAGAGGGCGGTGAGGACCCCATCCGGTACCGTTCGGAACTGCTCTCCGGCAAGAATCTGATTCAAGATGGCGATAGTTTGGCCTCGGTGCTGGGCGCGGAGCGCATCGAGGCCGACGTGCCGTTGCGCCAGGGTGATTCCCTGCGCTCGCGCATCAAACAGGTGGCCTCGGGGCGTTTCGGAGTCAGTGCCGAATACCTGCGCAGCGCCGACCAGATTCAGATCAAGATGGCGCAGGGCGCCAAGCCCGGTGAGGGTGGACAATTGCCCGGTCACAAGGTGTCCGAGTACATCGCTCAGCTGCGCTTTTCGGTGCCTGGTGTGGGTCTGATCTCGCCGCCCCCGCACCACGACATCTACTCCATTGAAGACCTGGCGCAGCTGATCCACGACCTCAAGAATGTGAATCCCAATGCCGACATTTCGGTAAAGCTCGTTTCGGTGGTCGGGGTAGGTACGGTGGCGGCTGGGGTTTCCAAGGCCAAGGCCGACCACCTGGTGATCGCCGGTCACGACGGTGGCACCGGAGCCTCGCCCCTGTCGTCCATCAAGCACGCGGGCACGCCCTGGGAGCTCGGCCTGGCCGAAACCCAGCAAACTCTGGTGCTCAACCGTCTGCGCACTCGTATTCGCGTACAGGCCGATGGCCAGATGAAGACCGGCCGCGATGTGGTCATAGCCGCTTTGCTGGGCGCCGACGAGTTCGGTTTCGCCACGGCGCCGCTGGTGGTCGAGGGCTGCATCATGATGCGCAAATGTCACCTCAATACCTGCCCTGTGGGCGTGGCCACGCAGGATCCGGTGCTGCGTCGCAAGTTCCAGGGCCGGCCCGAGCATGTCGTCAACTACTTCTTCTTTGTGGCTGAAGAAGTGCGTGAATTGATGGCGCAATTGGGCATTAGACGCTTCGACGACCTCATTGGCCGCACCGATCTACTCGATACCCGAGCCGGGATCGAGCATTGGAAGGCGGCAGGGCTCGATTTCAGTCGAGTGTTCGAGCGTGTGGCGGAATCCGACGAAGTTCAACATCAGGTAGAGGTGCAAGACCACGACCTCGAGCAGGCGCTCGACCTGCAGTTGATCGAACGCAGCATGCCGGCGCTGGAGCGAGGCGAGAAAGTGTCGTTCATCGTGCCGGTCCGCAACCGCAATCGCACCGTGGGCGCCATGCTCTCGGGTGAGCTGGTGTCGCGATTGGGCCACGAGGGTCTGCCCGACGACACCATCCACATTCAGTGCAACGGCGTGGCGGGTCAGAGCTTCGGGGCCTTCCTGGCGCACGGCATTACGCTCGACCTCGTGGGCGAAGGCAACGACTACGTGGGCAAGGGCTTGTCGGGCGGCATTATCATCGTGCGCTCGCCCAACGATTTCAAGGGCTTTGGCCCCGAACACATCATCGCCGGCAACACCGTGCTCTACGGTGCTTTATCGGGCCAGGCTTATTTCAATGGCGTGGCTGGCGAGCGGTTCGCCGTGCGCAATTCGGGCGCGGTCACGGTGGTGGAAGGCACCGGCGACCATGGTTGTGAGTACATGACCGGCGGCACCGTGGTGGTGCTGGGTGCCACTGGCCGCAATTTTGCCGCGGGCATGTCGGGCGGCGTGGCCTACGTGTACGACCCTCGCGGTGAGTTCCGCACTCGGTGCAACACCAGCATGGTGCAACTCGAGCCGGTGTTGTCTGCAGCCGAGCAGAAGAAGCAGGGCAACACGCAGGAGTGGCATATGCCGCGTCGCGGCGCCAACCCTCAGACCGACGAAGAGATCTTGCGCACCCTGATAGAGAACCACTTCCGGCATACCGGGAGCTTCCGTGCGCGTGAAATCATGAACCACTGGGATGTCGCTCGTCAGCACTTTGTGAAGGTCATGCCGCACGACTACCGGCGCGCGCTGGGCGAAATGTGGCGTGCCGCCAATCCCGAAAAAGCGGCTGCCTAACGCAAGGCCAAACCACCCATCTTGTCGCCAGTCGGGGGCTCGACGCTTCCGCATGAATCCCCGATTGGCGAACTTCAGGACGCGAACATGGGCAAGATCACCGGATTCATGGAATTTGAACGCTTGAGTGAACCAGCCGAAGCACCGGCGGAACGGATCAAGCACTGGCGCGAATTCATCATGCCGCTCCATCGCGAGGACGCGGCCATTCAGGCCGCACGCTGCATGGATTGCGGCATTCCCTTCTGTATACACAGCTGTCCGGTCAACAACATCATCCCCGACTGGAACGATTTGGTGTATCGCGATCAATGGCACGAGGCCCTTGAGGTACTGCTGTCCACCAACAACTTCCCCGAGTTCACCGGCCGGGTGTGCCCGGCTCCGTGCGAGGCCGGCTGTACGCTCAATATCAACGATGATCCGGTGGGCATCAAATCCATCGAACATGCCATCGCCGATCG